>JBKJXJ010000098.1:0-4152 GCA_046716125.1 Candidatus Eiseniibacteriota bacterium | reverse complement strand
CTGGAGCGGACCATCCGAAGCGATCAGAACCCCGATCACGTCGGGCTGTCCGACCGCGGAACGCCCCCGTCCACCCCGGATGATCCGACCCAGGGCGCCGCCGCGGCCGCGGCCGCGCCCGCGCCTGCGGAGTCCATCGTCGCCCTCGCCGCGCGCATCCGCGCGCGGGCGATCTCCCCGGTCGAGCTGACCGAGGAGACGCTCGCCCGCATCGCCCTACGGGATCCCGATCTGAACGCGTTCCAGCTCGTCCTCGCGGATTCGGCCCGCGCCGCCGCCCGAACGGCGGAGCGCGAGTTCGCCGCCGGCGACTACCGCGGCCCGCTGCACGGCGTGCCCATCGCCATCAAGGATCTGCTCGACGTGGCCGGCACACCGACGACCGCGGGCTCGAAGTTCCACGGCGACCGCCCGCGCGACGTGGACGCCGCGGCGATCGAGCGCCTGCGCGCCGCCGGCGCGATCATCGTGGGGAAGACGCGTCTCGCCGAGTTCGCCTACTCTCCGGGCTCCAACAACGCGCACTACGGCCCGACGCACAATCCCCACGACCCTTCGCGCGACACCGGCGGTTCGAGCAGCGGCTCCGCCGCCGCCGTGGCGGCGGGCATGGTGGTCGCCGCGCTCGGCAGCGACACGGGCGGGTCGATCCGCATCCCCGGCTCGCTGTGCGGCATCGTCGGGCTCAAGCCCACGTTCGGCCGCGTGAGCCTGCGCGGAGCCGTGCCCCTCGCTTGGTCGCTCGACCACCTCGGTCCGATGACGCGCACCGTCCAAGACGCGGCGATCATGCTGCAGGTGCTCGCCGGACCGGACGCCGGCGATCCGCGCGCCCGGCAGGTTCCGGTGCCCGATTACGCTTCTGGACTCGAGGCCGGCGTGCGCGGCATGCGCATCGGGATGCTCGGGGCCGATGGGGAGGAGGAATCGCTCAGCGCGCTGGATGCGTACGACCCGTGGCGCGCCGGGCTCAGATCGCTCGCGGACGCGGGTGCGACGCTGGTGCCGATCGATCTGCCGGTCCTGGCGACACTCCGGGTCGTGAACGGCGCGCTCCTCGCCATGGAGGCCGCGGTGCACCACGCGCCCATGCTGCGCGAGCGCTCGGCCGATTACGGTGAGTTCGCCCGGCTGCGGCTGCTGACCGCGCATGCCTATTCGCCCGGAGCGTACCTTCGCGCCCAGCAGGCCCGCGCCGAGTACCGCCTGCGTTTCGAGCAGCAGTGCGCGGACATCGATCTGCTCAGCACGCCGACGATGCCCGGCACCGCCCCGGCGCTCGGCATGCCGGCGCCCACCCGCTTCACGGCCCCATTCAACCTCGTCGGCTGGCCCGCCATCACCGTCCCGACCGGAAAGTTCAAGGGGCTGCCGATCGGACTCCAGCTGGTGGGCAGGCCCTGGAGCGAAGCCGCGGTCCTGAGGGCCGCGCGGGTGGTGGAGGCATCCGCCGAAGGGAAGCAGGCCGGGGAACTCCCGTCCTAACGCGATCGGCGCGTCAGCCGGACGACTCGTACACGGACTCCCTCCACGCCACGCTCCGACCAGCACACCAGCGCCGAGCGTTCGCCCGCCGGCGCCAGCCACGCGTGCGCCGCATCCGCACCCAGGTAGAGCCACGGTGTCATCGCTCCATCCGACTCGAGCGCGCGCACGGCGACCGCACCGCGCGCCTGGTCCGCCCGCGATTGCGTCTCCACCGCGACGAGGGTGGCAGCCCCCAGCCGGGCGATCTGCGGGTGGCGGGCAGAGACCACGCTGTCCGAGAGCGCGCGCCTGAGCCCCACGATGCCGCCGTCCGAGCGCCACGGCGCGATCCACCCGCCGCCTCCCGCGGCGCCGGTGAACCACGCGTAGTGCCCGCCTCCCGCGTGATCCATCGTCAGCGCGGGCCCTTCCGCCGGACAGTCAGGCAGTTCCCAACCGTCGTCCGATAGCAACGTATCGAGCTCGAAGCTCGCTCCGCGGTCGTAGGACACGGCGAGGGCGGGGTCGCGCACGTCGTAGAACGCCGAGCGATACGCGACCGCCACCATGCCGGTGGAATCGGTCAGCGCCGTCACGCGGCAGCCCGGACAGGCCCACGTGGTGAGCGGACGGTTGTCCGACCAGCTCTGCCCGCCGTCGCTACTCAGCGCGTAGAAGAGCGAGACGACGACCGCGGTGTCGGCGGCCGCCGCGTACTCGCGCGGATCCGTCCACACCGCGAACCATCCGCCGCCCATCAGCGCGGCGAGCGACGGGGAGCCGTGGTCACCGGCCCGTCCGTCCGCGAAGTCGTCGTTGACGATCACCGGCGGACCGAACGTGCGACCACCGTCCCCGCTCGCGCGCACCACGACGTCGGTGTTCTCCAGGGCATCCCCGCGCCTCTCGGACCAGGCGACCAGCAGCTCGCCCTCGGCGCCGTACGCCGCGACCGGGCGACCTTCGGGCGACGACGAGACTCTCCCACGTTTGAGGTTGACGCGGATCGGCGATGCGAATGTCACGCCGCTGTCTGCGGAGAGCGCGAGCCACAGATCCTGGCCGAGCGAATCACTCGTCACCCAGGTGAGGGCGACGCGGCCGCGACGATCGGCCGCGAGCGCCGCGTCGGTCGCGGTCTGAGCGGCGAGGATGGTCGGCGTCACCTCGCGCACGTCCGCCCAGTCACCGGCGTCCCGTCCCGCGCAGCCCGCGATGAGCAGCGCGATCGGGACGAGACACCGGATCAGGGCGAGACGTCGTCTACTCAAGTCGTACCACCTTGGCGAAGAGAGGTCCGGCCGGTCGGTCGCAGCGCAGGAAGTAGAGCCCGGGGCGCACCCTCCGCCCGCGCCCGTCGAGACCGTCCCAGGCGAGCCGGCCCATTGTGCCATCCAGCACGCCCCGGTGCATCACCCGACCGGAGGTGTCGAAGATGACGACCGGGCTCCCGGCGGGGCCCGAGACGAGTGTCGTCGTGCGGAACGGATTGGGCCGGGCGTTGAGTAGATCGCCGCCGGCCTCCGGTCCGGGAGTGGCGACGACCGGCGTACGCTCCACCGGGCCGAGCACGGTGAATCCGAATCGCGCCTGATCGGGCGGGAGCGGCAGCCAGGACTCCCCGTTGCACGCCGGGCACGGATCCACGATGCGGAACAGATAGCCGCGGAGCGTGAACGAACGTTCCTCCTGCGTCACGACCTCGGCCCACGGCGTCCAGTAGGGCATCCGAAAGTCGCCGCGCGTGGTGTACGTGCCGCCCACGCGCGGCCACACACGGACCGGCGCGAGGAACGAATCGGGCAGCGTCACGGTCGCCGTCACCTCGATGCGTTCGACGCGCAGCGGACCCCGGACGCGCTCGAGCAGGCCGGGCCCCGGCTCGCCGGCGATGAACGTGTCGAATCCCGCGCTCGTGAAGGTCACGCCCGCCACCTCGTCGTGCCACAGGCCGAGCGAGGCGTCCACGGCGCGCAGCGCGGCGGCGGCGTTCAAGCGACCCCAGCCGGATTCCGCATCCAGACCCGGAGTGCCGATGTCATCGGCGCTCTCGCGCAGGATGTGCTGGAAGTCGGTGTCCATCAGATCCGGACGCGCGGCGGCGAGCAGGCCTACGGCACCGGTGACATGTGGGGCCGCGAACGAGGTGCCGGAGACGGCCTGGTAGGGAGGGCTCTGCGGCCGGTCCGGATACGGGTAGGTCACATGACAGCTCCAGATGTCGACGCCCGGCGCCAGCAGGTCGAGCCCGGGACCATAGGATGACCACGGCGCACGGCGATCCCATGCGTCGCTCGCACCCGCCTGGATACCGAGGCCATCGGCGGCGTATGCCGCTGGATACTGTGGCTGCCATCCGTGGTTGCCACCGCGATTGCCGGCCGCCGCCACCACGACGCAGCCGTGGGTGATGGCGTGGAGCATCGCCAGCCGTTCGAGCCGGCTCGGCCCTCCGCCCGCGAACGAGATGTTCATCGCGCGAGCGCCCACGCCGGTCGCGTGGAGCATGGCGCGCGCGATGTCGAACGACGTCGCACCCGAGCTGTGGTTCGGCGTGATCTTGATGGGCACCAGGCGGCAGCCGACGTTCTCCGCGCCGTCCCCGCCGCACACGCCCGCCATACCGAGCGAGTCGAGCTGCGCGCCTTCATGCGTTCGCGCCGCCATCACACCCGCGACCAGCGT
>JBKJXJ010000097.1:0-5566 GCA_046716125.1 Candidatus Eiseniibacteriota bacterium | reverse complement strand
CGGCGACGGGGTGGCGTGGCTCTATGCTCAGGCGGGCGGATTCCGCGACAGCGCGAGTGTGTTCGTCTATCCCGATTCGGGCTGGATCCTCCAGACCAGCAATACCAATCGGAATCTGAATGGTGTCTTCTTCCTCGCCAACGGCCGCGAAGGCTGGGCGGTGGGTGACGCGGGGACGATCATGCACACCAACGATGCCGGGGTCACCTGGCGGAGCCAGATCAGCCAGAGCAGCTCCACCCTGAACGCGGTGTTCTTCGCTCACCCCGATACCGGCTGGGTGGTCGGCAACCTGGGGACCGTCCTCAAGACGACCAACCGTGGGGGGACTTGGACGCGCCTGCAGCTCGGGATCGGCGAGAACCTGACGGACGTCGCGTTCTCGAGCCGGGATTCGGGCTGTGCCGTCGGCAGCGCGGGGGCCGTCCTGCGCACGATCAACGGCGGGCAGACGTGGCAGAAGGGGAACATCTCCGGCCTCACGCTGCGCGGCGTCTCGCTCGCGGGCGGCGGACTGGGCTGGGCCGTGGGTGACGGCGGCGAGATCTTCGGCACCAACGACGGCGGACTGGTCTGGGCCAAGGTCCAGCCGGCGATCACCGGGCTCGCCCTGCGCGGGGTCTCGCACCGCACGGCCGCGTACGCGTGGGCGGCGGGCGCCCAGGGTTCGGTGCCTCGCACGACGGATGTGGGGGGCGTGGGGTTCTGGAACTACGACAACGCCGGCGCACTGAACGACCTCGAGGACGTCCACTTCCCGAGTGACATCCTGGTCGGGTATGCGGTCGGGTTCAACTCTTCGGGCCTCGTGCTGAAGAGCGAGGATGGCGGCGGGAACTGGACGCGACAGGTGTCGAACACCAGCCGGCGCCTGAACGACGTCCACTTCGTCGACCGACTGCGCGGCTGGGCGGTGGGCGAGGCGGGGACGATCATCCACACCGCTCTGGGCGGCGTGCGCTAGGTCGCGCCGCACCCACAGCCGGCGCATGCGACCCCGTTGAGCGAGACCCGGCTCATCCTGGTGGATGGTTACAACCTCATCCTGCGCTCGCCCACGCTCAAGCCCGGCCCGGACCGAACGCTGCGGAAGTCGCGCGACAAGCTGGTCAACCTCCTCTCGTGGGCGGTGGGCGCCGGCGACGCCCGCTTCCTGGTCGTGTTCGACGGCGCCGAGCAGCGGGGCGATGACGAGGGCGACGCGCGGGTCGAGGTGAGATTCTCCCGCCCGCCGCAGAAGGCCGACGACCTGATCCGCACCCTGGTCGAGGACCGTGTGGAGCGCGTGGATCGCCTGACGGTCGTCACCTCGGACCTCGAGGTGGCGCGCCACGCGCGCGCGATGGGCGCCGAGATCGCGCTGGCCGACCTCTTCCTCTCCAGCATCCTCGGGCCGGCAAGCGGCGCGGCCGAGTCCCCCGAGAAGCCGGCTACGATCTCGAGGAAAGAGCTCGAGGAGTGGGCCGCGCTGTTCCGGTCCCGCAAGCCGGACCACGAGCCGGAGGCCGGGGAGTAGCGGCCGGCGCCGGGCATCCACCGGACGACATGCGGGCGGCCCGTCATCGTGACGCGCCGCCGGTCTGCGAGTGAGGCGTCGGTGCGCCGCGATCAGTCCAGCGGCGTCCCCTCGGCCAGCTGTAGCGGGTGGACCAGGTACGGCTCGATCCACGACTGCGAGTCGTACGGCGCCGTGTCGTCGAACAGCGTCCCGTTCGAGAGCGCGTTCACGCCGACGTGGTGCAGGCCGGTGCGGTCCGGCACCCGGAACCGGGCGCTGTACGTGTTGTCGCCGTTGTTGTGGAACCGCACCCGCCGGTCGCGCAGGTAGAGCAGGACGATGTCGTCGTTGCGCAGCGTGGTCGCCGTGAGGGTGACGTCGCCGAGCGGGTCGAGCTTGAGCATCGCGCGCAGCCGGAAGAAGGCGAGCGGGTTCGTGATCGTCGTGTCGAGAGGACCGCTCTGGATGCGCAGGCTCTCGATCCGGGTGGTGCTCCCGCGCGATGTGATCTTGACGCCCGAGGTCGCGACCAGCCGCCATCCGCGCCGGTCCGACGTGGCATCCGGCACCGGCACGCGCTTCAGCAGCAGACGGCGCACGCCGTGGTCGGCCAGCGGCTTGTGGATGACGTGGGTCTGGGGCGGGCTGCCCTCCGGGACCTCGTCGCCGACCAGGATGTTGAACGTGCCGAATATGTACCGATGGGCGGTGACGATCGCGGTGGTCGGGCGGCCGGTCGAGTCGGTGTCGGCGAACGCGAACTCGAACTTCCGTTCGATGTTGCGGATCTGCCGCCAGAAGGCAAGCGGCCGGACCGCGGCCTCGGCGCTGGACAGGCCGGCCTCTGCGCCGGCCCCCGAGGGGGAAGCCGAAGACTCGAGGCTGGTCTGTTCCGGTGATTCCGACACTTCGTCTTCGACGTAGGACGGTTCCTCGGCCAGAGCCGAGGACACCTCGGCCTGCTCGGCGCCGGCGCCGGAAGCGCCGGGTGACTCCGGCCCGCTGGGGGTGCCCTGTCGCGAGCACCCGCTGAGCAGGGCGATCATGATCGGAAGGGTGAGGAAGAAACGGTGCAGCGTTTTCATCGGACTCCTCCATCGCGCCGTTCGACATCGGGCGCGGCGCGTTGACCCAGGGCGTGGGACGGCTGCGATGTCAGGCCTTCGCAACGCATATGCCACCGGAGGAGGAGTCGCAACCGGTTGCGGCCCCACGGCGCCGCCGCGCCGAGGGAATGGGGCTGTACCCGCGGGTGCAACCGAGGGTGACGATAGGCCGCCGCGGGACACTGGGGACGCAGCCCGCGCGGCCAAAAAACGCAGCGGGCGGAGCCGCTGCCGGCCCCGCCCGCCCGCACTGCGTTCGATGGTTGCGGACTACCTCATCACCACCGAGCGGCTCACGTTGAAGGTCAGCTCCGAGCCGGCCTTCACGACCACCTGGTAGCCCTTCGACTTGGCCACCACGCCGGTCGCGGCGCCACCGCCCAACAGGCCGCCGATCAGCGCGCCCTTGTTCCCGCCCACGGCCTTGCCGATCAGCGCGCCCGCGGCGGCTCCGCCGGCGATGCCGCCGAGGTTACGCGCGCGTGGCGAGCCGGCGATGATGCTGTCGGTGCCGGCCGGGACGGAATGCTCGGTCGAGCCGACGGTGATGGACCTGACCGCCAAAGCCAGCACCGCGCGGTTCCCCTTCTCCGCCGCGAGACTGCCCGTGACGACGCCGTGAACGATGCTGCCGGCCGGGATCGGCGCCGCGTTGCCGATGATGACCGGCTCCATGACCTCCCCGGTCCAGGTATCACCGGGCTGCGCCGTCTCCGAGGTGATATCGGCGTTGACCTTCACCTTGATCGCCGTACCCTCTGGAACGGTCACGCCGGGGTTGACCGGCGCGGGCGCTGACCGGGGCGTCTCGTAACGCGGGCGCGGGGCCTGGGCGCGGGGCCTGGGCGCGGCGGCCGGCGGAGATTGTGGAGCCGGCGTCCCCAGATAGTCGGTCTGCGGCGTGATGTCGCCCGGGGCCGGCTCGGTGGGATTGGCGGACAGCAAGCTGTCACTGCTCGTTTCCATGGCCTGGTCCGAGTTCCTGGCCCCGCATCCCGCGACCGTCGCGAGGGCGGCCAGAATTACGCAAGTCGTGAGCAGATTCTTACTCATTGCAATCACTCCCTTTCGAACGCCGGCATCCGGGCCGGCACCGTCACCCCCCAGCCAGACGGGTGGGGGCATCCATGACCGCCAGTGTTTACAGCCCTTTCCGGCGTCGCGGTATGGTCGCGACCACCAGAATGACACCCTGGCCGGGCATGGGCAAGCAGCGAACCCGCCGCACTCAAGCAAGTCGCGGGCCGAACCGGACCCGTCGGGCCCCGCACGGATCCCCGACGCAGGCCTTTTGGGGCGCTGGTCTCCTCGGCTACTCTGCGGCCCGACCGCAACCTACCTTCCGGGAGGACTCGATGGACGTGGTGCTGAGACGCGGTGACGTGACCACCCGCCCTGCCGGCGCGCTTGCGCTCGGCATACTCGAAGGGGCCGCGGCCCTCGAAGGCGCCGCCGCCGCGGTCGACAAGGCGACCCGCGGCGCGATCCGGACGCTGCTGCGGCGCCGCGACTTCAGGGGGCGATTCCTCGAGACCGCGGTGCTCTACCCCGACGGCGTACGCGCCCGGCGTGTGATCCTGGTGGGGCTCGGGAAGCAGGAGGCGCTCGACGCCTCACGCGTGAGAAGGGCCGCGGCGCAGGCGGCCAAGCGTGCCCGCGAGCTGGGCGCGGGGACGCTGGCCACCGTTGCGTTCGGAGCCCGGAGTGCGAGTCGCGGCGGCCTCGATCCGGCGCTCGCGGCGCAGGCCACGGTCGAGGGCGTCGTGCTCGGGCATTACCGCCACACCGCGTATCGGAGCGACCAGGGCGCGGGGCCGCTGCGCCGGATCGAAGTGCTGGAGCGCGACGCCGATCGCGCCCGCGCGCTCGCGCCGGCCGTGAGCCGCGGCGCGACCTGGGCCGCCGCCGTCTGCCTCGCGCGCGATCTGGCCAACACGCCGGGCCAGGACCTCACGCCCGAGGGGCTGGCCGCGCGGGCGCAGGAGGTCGGTCGCGAGGCCGGGGCGCGCGTCGAGGTGCTCGGCGTGCCGCAGATGGAACGGCTCGGCATGGGCGCGCTCCTCGCCGTCGGTCGCGGGAGTGTGAATCCGCCGCGATTCATCGTCCTCGACCTCCCGCCCGCCCGCGCCCGCGACGCCCGCAAGCCGCGCGGCTCGCGCGCCGCGCGAGAGGCCGGCACGGTGGTCGTGATCGGCAAGGGCGTCACCTTCGACACCGGTGGCATCTCGCTCAAGCCGAAAGAGAACATGCATCGCATGAAGGACGACATGTCGGGCGCGGCCGCCGTGATTGCGATGTTCTCCGTGCTGCCCGCCCTCGATCTGCCGTTCCGCGTCGTCGGGCTGATCCCCTCGGCCGAGAACATGCCGGGCGGCCGCGCCTTCAAGCCCGGGGATGTGGTGCGGGCGATGGACGGCACCACGATCGAGGTCACCAACACCGATGCCGAGGGGCGTCTGCTGCTGGCCGACGCGCTCGGCTACGCGCACCGGTACGAGCCCGCGGCGGTGGTGGACATCGCGACCCTGACCGGAGCCATCTCGATGGCGCTCGGCCACCTCGCGGCCGGACTCTTCACCGGCGACGAGACACTGGCCGCCGAGCTGACGGCGGCGTCCGCCGCGACCGGCGAACGCCTGTGGCGGATGCCGTTGTGGGACGACTACGCGCCCGAGATGAAGAGCGACACCGCGGATCTGGTGAACGCGGCCGGCCGCGAGGGGGGCGCGTGTCTCGCCGCCATCTTCCTCAAGCACTTCGCGCGCGACCTGCCCTGGGCGCATCTCGACATCGCGGGCATGGCGTGGGCGCTGGCGGAGCGCCCGCATGAACCCAGGGGCGCGACCGGCTTCGGCGTGCGGCTGCTGCTCGAGTGGCTCAGCCGCCGGGCTTCGGCGGGGCCGGCCGGCGCTTGACGTCCGGGGGGTCGCGCTCGGCGCGCAGGCCTCCCAGGGGTTCGCTC
>JBKJXJ010000096.1:0-2649 GCA_046716125.1 Candidatus Eiseniibacteriota bacterium | reverse complement strand
GGCCAGCGCCTCGTCGATCATCAACCGGCGCGTGGGATGGGTGTTCGAGTCGCGCACCGCCTGGAACGCGAGCCGGGCCGAGCACATGGCATCATGATCGCCCCGGACGCGGGCCAACAGGTATCTCCGGTCGGCATCGATGAGCGGATACGCGCTCGGGTTCGTCTCGTACCAGTGGGCGAGTTCCTCCCGGAAGCCGGCCGGCTGGTACTGCCAGAAACAGTCGAAACAGATGGGCTTGGGCGTGACGGCGACGATCGGGCCGTCGCCCTGCATCCCCACCGTGTTCTTCAGAGTCGCGCAGCCCGGGATGGCAACGGCCAACAGCAGGGCGAGGATGACCGCGACCCCTCGCGGTCGCGCCGGGACTCCGGCGCCCGGCGCCGGATTGCGATGGCACCCCGGCTGGGGTGGGCTGAGGTTCGAAGCGTCCATTGCCCGGGGTTATCGGCGGGAAACACCGGGAAGTTGACCGGCGCGGGGTCGCCATCGACCACCGCGCCCGTTCGGCCTTCTCCCACCGCCCCGGGCGCGGTACCTTCTACGCCGTCGTTCCGCCGACCTCACGCGCCGCCGATGTTCAGGCGCCATGTCGGGATCCATCCTCCTCCGCGCGGCTGTGTGGGCAGCGCCGCGCGGGCCGTCACCCCGAACCAGGAGTCCTGCGATGCGTCGAAACCTCACGCTCGTCGTCTGTCTCGCCATCGGCCTCGGCGTTTTCATGACGCGCCATGCGGCCGGCGCGGCCGAGGCGGGTTCCAAGTCCGCGGCCACGATCCAGCAGTTTCTCAAGATCCGCACCCCCGGCACCCCGACCATCATGCCCGACGGCTCGCTGCTGCAGCGCGACTGGCCGGATGGCATCTTCCAGCTCTACCGTGTGGTGCCGAAGGCGGCGGGGACCGCCGCGACGTACGAGCCCGCGAACGTGACGCGCACCAAGCTCACCGATTACCCCGACGGGCTCTCGGGCTTCTCGGTGTCGCCCGATGGCAAGCGCGTCATCCTCGCCCACGCGCGCGGGGGCAACGAGAACACCCAGCTCACCCTGATGGATCCGGCGACCGGCGAGAAGACGCCGATCCTCGCGAATCCCAAGGTGCAGGCGTCGGTCAACGCGTGGCTCGACGACAACTCCGGCTTCATCTTCTCGGCGAACGACGCGAGCCCGAACGACTTCCATCTCTATCGGTGGGACTTCGCGACCGGCAAGGTCACCAAGCTGCTGGGCGAGACCGGGGCGTGGGGCGCTTCGGACGTGTCGCTCGACGGCTCGCGCGTGCTGGTGCAGCAGTTCATCTCGGCGTCGGACGTCAAGTGCCACGAGCTGAACGTCGCGACCGGCAAGCTCACGGACATCACCCTTCGTCCACCGGACGGCACCGCGGCCAGCAACATCGTCGGCTACATGCCAGGCGAGCGCGCGGTGCTCATGACCTCGGACATCAAGGACGGGATGAATCGCCTGTTCGTGAAGGATCTCAAGTCGGGCGCCGTGCGCGAGCCGATCCCCGCGCTGAGCAAGTTCGAGATCGACGGCGCGGGAACCAATGACACGCGTGAGTTCCTGGTCGTGGTGGCCAACGAGGACGGCTACGGCGTCACCTATGTGTACTCGCTCCCCGACTTCAAGCCGCAGCCGATGCCCGTGACCGAGAAGGGCGTGACGTTCCCGGCGGGCTTCCGCGGCTCGACGCTGGTGTGGACGCGCAGCAATGCGCGCAGCGCCAGCAACGCGTTCGCGACCACGTTCGCCAAGCCCGGCAAGAACGCGACGCCGGCGACGACGAAGCAGCTCACCTGGACCGAGGATCAGGGCATCGACCTCGCGGCGTTCCCGCTGCCCGAGCTGGTGAAGTATCCAGCGTTCGACGGCACCGAGATCCCGGCCTTCATCTACTTCCCGCCCGGCCATCAAAAGGGGACGGCGATCCCGTTCGTCATCAACTACCACGGCGGTCCCGAGAGCCAGTCGCGCCCGGGCTTCAACGCGACCATCCAGTACATGCTCGCCCGCGGGTTCGGCGTCATGCTGCCCAACGTCCGGGGCAGCACGGGCTACGGGCGCGCCTTCCAGATGATGGACGATTACAAGAAGCGCTGGGACAGCGTGCGTGACGGCGTGGACGCGGCGGAGTGGCTGGTGCGCGCCGGGCACGCCACGCCCGGACGCATCGCGACCTACGGCGGCTCGTACGGCGGCTTCATGTCGGTCGCATGCGTCGTCGAGGACCAGGAGCGCGTGGATCGCGGCGCCCGCAAGGAGCGCATGTTCGGCGCGTGCGTGGACATCGTCGGCGTGGTCAACCTCAAGACCTTCCTCGAGAAGACCAGCGGCTACCGGCGCAAGCTGCGCGAGGTCGAGTACGGTCCGCTCACGGACCCCGACTTCCTGCTGTCGGTCTCGAGCATCCAGAAGGTGGACAAGATGAAGGTACCGTTCTTCATCGCCCACGGATTCAACGACCCGCGCGTCCCGGTCGAGGAGGCCATGCAGCTCGCGACGGCCCTCAAGGACCGCGGCCAGAACCCGCGCGTGTTCATCGCGCCAGACGAGGGTCACGGATTCGCCAAGCTCGACAACCGGATCTACTTCAGCGAGCGCGCGGTGGCGTTCCTCGAGGAGACGATCGGCGCGGGCGCGATGAC
>JBKJXJ010000095.1:0-7528 GCA_046716125.1 Candidatus Eiseniibacteriota bacterium | reverse complement strand
CCGTTGGGGGCGTCCGAGGCTCGCGGGAGCCAGGGATGGCGGAGCAAGCCTCGGATAGAGTGAGCCTCGGCAGGATGACGAGGCGAACGTACCCCGGAGGCGTTCCGTCGAGTTCTCAAACCGAGCCGGCGGTCGCCTCAGCAAGTTCGGCGTTCGACTCGGTCCGTGCGCCGTTGTCGGTCCGCTCGCCGTCCCAGCGCACCGAGACCAGCCGCGAGACCCCGGACTCCTGCATGGTGACGCCGTAGAGCCGGTGGGCCGCTTCCATGGACTTCTTGTTGTGCGTGATGACGACGAACTGTGACTTCCGGCTGAAGCGATCGAGCATCTTGATGAACCGCTCGACATTGGCGTCGTCGAGCGGGGCGTCGACCTCGTCCAGCAGGCAGAACGGCGAGGGCTTGACCAGGTAGATCGCGAACAGCAGCGCGATCGCGGTCAGCGCGCGCTCCCCGCCCGACATCAGGCTGATGCTCTGGAGGTGCTTCCCGCGGGGCTTGGCGACGATCTCGATCTCGCACTCGAGCGGGTCCTCGCCCACCGCCCGCAGCTCGGCGTCGCCCCCCTCGAACAGCGTCTTGAAGACGTCGCGGAAGTGCCCCTGGACGCTCGCGAAGGTCTCGACGAACAACTGACTCGCGGTCGTGTTGATCTTCTCGATCGCCTCGAGCAGCTGCGCCTTGGCGCTGGTGAGGTCGCCGCGCTGCTGGACCAGGAAGTCGTAGCGTTCCTTCTTCTTCGTGTACTCCTCGAGCGCCAGCAGATTCACCGGGCCGAGCGAGCCGAGCTTCTCGCGCGCCTCGTCCAGCTCCTGCTCCACCCGGGCCGGATCGAACCCCTCGGGGGTCGGCTCCGCCACCCAGGACTCGGGATCCATGCGGTACTCGGTGCGCAGCCGCTCGAACGTGCGCTCGAGCTCGGCGTGCGACTGGACCCGCTCGAGCTCGATCTGGTGCGTGAGCTCCGCCAGCTCGGTCTGCTCGAAGCGCTTCGCGCGCGCCAGCTCCTCGCCGCCCTGCACCTCGAGCTTGAGGGCGCTGAACCGCGTCTGGAGCTCCGTGACCTGGGCGAGCTGCTCGGCCTCGGAGTTCTGGAGCCCGGCGAGGCCCGAACGCAGCCCGGCGACCTCGGCCGCGATCTCGGAGATGCGGACGCGGGCGCTCCCCGCCTCCTCGAGCCGCGCGACCAGCGCGGCATCCAGCTCGCGGCGCGTCTCCTCGGCGCGCGCCTTCTCGGTCTCCCACTCGCCCTGGTCGCTGGCGAGATGGAGCAGCGACTCGCGGGCCGACTGGGCCTCGGCGGCGCGCGTGTCCCGCTTCGCCTCGAGCGCGTGGAGCGTCCCATCCAGGTCGGCGATCTGGGTCCGCGCGATCTCGACCTTCTTCTGGAATTCCGTCAGCTCCGATTCGACCCCGACGAGGGCCCGGCCCAGGGATTCCAGCTCGCTGTCGAACACGCGCATCTCCATCCGGCGCTCGTCCGCCTCCTCGCCCGCCCAGCGTTGCTCGCGTCCGGCGGCCTCGAGCTCGCGCGCGAGGGTTTCCGAGGCGGCACGGCGGGAATCGAGCGCGGCCTGCGCCGCCTCGCGGTCGCGCAACAGGTCGGCACGGCCCGCCTCGAGCGCCTGGCGCTCCCGGTCGAGTCCCTCGACCTGGAGCAGCAGCTCGGCCAGCCGGCCGGTCAGCTCGCGGATCTCGGTCTCGCGGCTGAGCAGCCCGCCCGCGCGCGGCGAGGCGCCGGCGCGCACGCGGCCCCGCTCCCAGACCTCGCCGTCGAGGCTGACGAACCGCAATCCGCCCTCGGAGCGCGCGGCCAGCCGCACGGCATCCGTGTGATCCTCCACCACGACCACCGACCCGAGCAGGCGCTCGACCAGCGGACGACAGTTCTCCGGACAGTGGACCAGATCGGACGCGCGCCCGACCACCCCCGCTCCGGCGGGGATCGGCGGCAGCGTCCCGCCCGCGATGGTCGAGAGATCCACCAGCGTGGCCCGACCGGCGGCCAGACCACGCAGCCGCTCGACGCCGGCGGCCAGCGCCCTGGCGTCCTCGGCGAGCACGAACGCGGAAGCCTCGCCGAGCGAGGCCTCGAGCGCGCCGAGATGGCGCGCTGGCACCTCGAGCACGTCGGCCACCATGCCGAGCAGTCCCGGAACGCGGCCGCCCTGATCGAGCAGTCCCTTCACGCCTTCCGAGACGCCTTCGTAGTTGCGCTTCAGCTCGAGCAGTGTCTGGAGGCGCGATTCCGCGGCGGCGGCGTCCTGCTTCAGCCGCGAGAGCGCCGCATCGGACGCCTGAGTGCTGGCCGCGAGCGCGGTGATCGCCTCCTCGGTGGCGGCCAGCATGCGCCGGGACTCGTCCAGTTCGGCCTCGAGTCCACCGCGGCGCCCGGCGCCGCCTTCGAGCAGCGCGGCGAGACCGCCGAGGCGGGTTTCGAGCTCCCGCAGACGCAGCCCGGTGGCGTCACGACGCTCACGCAGCGAAGCCTGCCGCTCGCGGATCCGTTCGCACTCCCCGCGCCGCTCGGCCTCGGTCGAGAACAGGTCGAGCGAGAGCTGCTGGCGGGAGGCCGTGAGGAGCCGGTGTTCGCGCAGATCGGTCTCGATCGTGACGAGCTCGGCCTCGACCGCTTCCATCCCGGCCTGGGCCGCGGCGCGCGCCGCGCGCAGCTCGACCAGCCGGGCCGCGGCGCCCTCATCGCGTGTCCCGACTTCGGCCAGCCGCTCGCGGATGCGCCCCGCTTCGGCCTCGGCCTCGTCGGCCCGGCGGCCGAGCCCTTCGGCACGCTCGCCGAGCAGGACGACCTGATGCTCCGCCTGACCGCGCGCCTCCTCGCGGTCGCGCAGCGCCGCCTGGGCGAACGAGAGCCCCCGCTCGCACTCGAGCAGCACCAGCTTCTGGTCGTTGAGCTTCGCCTCGAGCGCGTCGAGCTCGGTGGTGACGCCCTCGCGCCGCACCGCCTCCTCCTGCCAGCGATCGCGCGCATCGGCCTCGCGGGCGCGGAGTGCCTGGACGCGGCCCGCGGTCAGCGACAGGTCGAGCAGCTGGACCTGGTCACGCAGCCGCTGATAGCGGCGCGCCTTGCCGACCTGGCGGGCGAGGGAGCGCAGCTCGCGCTCGATCTCGAACACGATGTCGTTGAGCCGGGTCAGGTCGCCCTCGGTGGCGTCCAGCTTGGAGAGCGCCTCGCGCTTGCGCGCCTTGTACTTGGTGATGCCCGCCGCTTCCTCGAACAGGAACCGGCGGTGCCCCGAGTTGTCCGACAGGACGTGGTCCACCATCTGCCGCTCGATCACCGAATAGGCGTGGCTGCCCATCCCGGTGTCGAAGAACAGGTCCCGCACGTCCTTCAGGCGGCACGGCGTGCGGTTGATGAAGTACTCGGAGAGACCGGAGCGGAAGACCCGTCGCGAGATCGTGACTTCGCTGAACTCGGTGGGGAGGATGCCGCGGTCGTTCTTGAACGTCAGGTGGACTTCGGCGAGCCCGAGCGGTTTGCGGCCCGGCGCCCCGTTGAAGATGACGTCCTCCATCGAGTCGCCGCGGAGCTGCTTGGCGCTCTGCTCGCCCATGACCCAGCGGATGGCATCGGAGACGTTGGTCTTCCCGCATCCGTTGGGGCCGATGACGCCGGTGATGCCGTCGCCGAAGGTGAGGGTCGTCTTGTCGACGAACGATTTGAAGCCCTGCAGCTCGAGCTTATAGAGGAACATCCCTGTTCACCTCTCCGAAGATGTCGCCCCGGGATTCGGGGCGGCCGATGGCGGCCGGTGCGACTGCTCGAGCGCCCCGACGACTTCGTCCAGCTCGTCGTCGGCCAGTGTCCTCACGTCCAACCTGAACTTCCCTGTCCGGATGAACCCGATCACCGGCGGGTCCGCCAACCGCGCCATGCTCTCCAACTCGTCCGCAGCCAGATCGGGGTGCCCGATCGCGACCACCCACCCGGGCAATCGCTGGAGCGGCAGCGCCCCGCCTCCCACCTCTCCCACGCCACGCTCGACATCCACCCGCAGCTCCGGCAGCCGGATCCGGATCGCCTCCGCGAGCGACCGGGCCCGCTGTTCGAGCTCCGACTCCGGCCGCCCGAGCATCCGGAGCGCCGGGATCTCCCGCAGCGCGCGGGCCGGGTCACTGTAGGCGGGAAGCGTCGCCTCCAGTGCCGCCAGCGTCAGCTTGTCCACCCGGAGCGCGCGGGCCAGCGGATCCCTGCGCAGCCGATCCACCAGCCGGCGACGGCCCAGGATCAGACCCGCCTGTGTCGCACCGAGCAGTTTGTCGCCGGAGAAAGTAACGAGGTCGCACCCGCCGGTCAAACTTTCTCTCACGGTCGGCTCGCGTTCCACGCCGAGGACGCTCAGGTCGGTGAGGGCTCCGCTGCCCAGATCCTCGATCAGCGGGACACGGCGGCGGCGTGCGAGGGTCGCCAGCTCGGCCAGCGTCGGACGGGTGGTGAACCCCGCGACGCGGAAGTTGCTGGGATGGACCCGGAGGATCGCGCCGATGCCCTTCGGCGCGCGCTCGAACGCGCGCACGTAGTCGCGCAGGTGGGTGCGATTGGTCGTGCCGACCTCGAGCAGGCCGGCGCCGCTCCGCTCCAGGATCTCGGGGATCCGGAACGATCCCCCGATCTCGACCAGCTCGCCGCGCGAGACGACCACCTTCTTCCCGGCCGCCAGGGTCGAGAGCGCGAGCAGCAAGGCCGCCGCCCCGTTGTTGACCACCAGCGCCCCCTCGGCGCCGGTGAGCCGGGTGAGCCACCGCTCCACCCCGGCGCCACGCTCGCCGCGCCGGCCGGTCGCGAGGTCGAACTCGACGCTGCAGTAGCCGCGGGCGATCCCGGCCACCGCGGCCCGCGCGCGCGCCGACAGCGGAGCGCGCCCCAGGTTGGTGTGAAGCACCACCCCGGTCGCGTTCAGGACGCGACGCAGCCGGGGTCGGAACGCGGCGCTGGCCCGGAGCGCAGCCGCGGCCGCAAGTGATTCAGGCGCAGCGAGTTCCACCCCACGCCTGAGTCTGGCGCGCTGCTCGGCGAGCTCGTCCCTCACCGCTTCGAGCACCAGCGGGCGCGGCAGATCGACCAGGGCCTCGGCAAGTCCGGGGTGGCGGAGCAGCGTCTCGACCGCGGGCAGGGCGCGAAGACTGCGGGGACGGGCGGGCATGGCGCGCGATTGTAGCGGGGCGCGGAGGAAGGCGCGAGCGGAGACGGGCGAGGGTGAAGACGGGCCGTCGGGGCAGCGCCGGCCACCAGCACGCCGCCCCGGCGCGCCGGGGCGCGTCGGGGGGAGGGAGCCGGATGAAGATCCGGTCCGTGTGATTCGTGATCAGCGTGCGATGCGGGCGCCGCGCGTTTCAGCCGGAGGGCGGTCCAGCCGTTCGATGTGGCGGGATGCGGTGCGAGGAGGGGTTCAGCGCCTGAGTCAGGGTCAGCTCCGGTGCCGGGCCTTCTTGTTGGCGTTGTGACGGGCCCACCAGAGGAATCCGAACAGAGCGACGGCACCCCACAGCACGATCTGAATCATCATCGAGTCTCACCTCCCCTTCGCCCCCGCCGCGACCGGACGGAGGCTGCGTGTTGGACGCCGCCCAGCCGACCCGATCAGCGGTCGGCCGAGAGCGCCTTGAGCAGCTGGATACCCGCCGGCCCCAGGATGATGACCAGCAGGGCCGGGAAGATCAAGAACACCAGCGGAAAAGCGAGCTTGATGCTGGCCTTTCGGGCCATCTGCTCCGCCCGCTGGCGACGGCGGGTCCGCATGGACTCGGCGTGCGCGCGCAGGGACTGGGCGACACTGGTACCCAGCCGGTCGGTCTGGATGAGCATGGCGACCAGCGAGTAGACATCGTCGACCCCGGTGCGCTCGGCCAGATTGCGGAGCGCGTCGGTGCGGGCGATGCCGGTTTGCATCTCCTGGTTCACCAGCGCCAGCTCCTCGGAGAGCTGCGGGCTGCCGAGACGGATCTCGACGCCGACCCGCTGGAGCGCGGCGCCCAGACCGAGACCGGCCTCGACGCACACGACCATGAGATCCAGACCGTCGGGCAGGGCGGAGAGGATCTCGCTGTGCCGCTGGCGCTGCCGCATGGCGATGTAGACCGTCGGCAGGTAGAAACCGACGAACGCCATCAACACCGAGAACAGCATCACGTTTCCGACCGACCGGGCGGTGGCGTAGCCGAACGCCATCCAGAGGATGGGCAGCGTGACCGCGGTCGCGACCTTGGACCCCATGAAGATGAGTGGGGCGTCGGCGCGCCGGAAGCCGGCGCGCACCAGGCCGGTGCGCAGCGCATCGGCGCCGTCCTTGGCGGGGAGGAAACCGCCAAGCTGGGCGATCAGCTTGAGGAATGCGCCCGGGCGACGCCCGTAGTTCACCGAGGCGGTGCTGCCATGGAGCATGCGCAGCTCGCGGAGCCGCAGCGCCACCGGGTTCCGTTCGGTGACGGTTGTGGTGTAGAAGGCGAAGGCGGCCATCGACACCGCCGCGAAGATCAGAACACTCATCAGGATCAGGAGCATGGTCACACCTTGATGTTGACGATCTTGCGGATGATGAGCGCGCCCATGAGCTGAAGGAATCCGGCGAACCACAACGCGGCGCGACCGGCTTCACTCGTCATCATGGGCTTGAAGTATTCCGGGGTCATGATGAACATGAACAGACCGATGCAGGCGGGCAGGCAGAACAGGATCAGCCCGGTCAGGCGACCCTGAGCGGTGAACGTCTGGATGTCCCCCAGGATGCGGAATCGGTCGCGGATCAGCCTGGAGGTGTTCTCGAGGATCTCGGCGAGATTGCCGCCGGTCTCCCGCTGCAGCACGATCGCGGTCACGAAGAAGCGAAGATCCAGCGAGTCCACTCGCCGCGTGAGGTTGACCAGCGACTCGCGGAAGTCGAGGCCCAGCGACTGCTCCTCGACGGTGATGGCGAACTCTCCGCGCACCGGCTCGGGCGACTCCTCGGCGACGATCTGCATGGCCGCCGAGAACGAGAGTCCGGCGCGCAATGCGCTGACGAGCAGGTCGAGTGAATCGGGAAACTCCTGCGCGAACGCCTTCATGCGCTGGTGCTTGCGATAGCGCACATAGAAATAGGGCAGCGGCCCGCACAGCAGCATGAAGAGCATCGCCGGTGGAGCGCGATGGAAGGCGATGATCCCGAAGAAGTAGCCCCCCATGCCGCAGGCCGCGATGAGCAGCAGCAGCACGCCCACGCGCATCGACATGCCGGCCTTGTAGAGCAGCATCTCGAGGCTCTGGGTGACGTTGATGCGCCGCAGCAGCCCGTCCATCCATGGGATGACGCTGTATCGCTTGTCGCGTTCGACCTTGAGGCCCGGGAGCTCCCGGCCCTTCTTGGATAGATCGCGGAGCCGGCCCTGGAGCTCGCGGGCGCCCTCTCCACTGCGGTGCATGACGAAGCCCACAGTGGCCACGACCACGGCCAGGAAGATCAGGATGCTGAATGCGAGAATCAAGGATCCCTCCTAGGAGCGGCGGCCGCGCTCGAAGATCTCGGACGGCA
>JBKJXJ010000094.1:0-6636 GCA_046716125.1 Candidatus Eiseniibacteriota bacterium | reverse complement strand
GCTCGATCTCGCCGCACGCAGCACCGGGGTTACCGCAGCCGTTCGGCCCCGGGCTCCGACACGTACAGCTCTCGTCCATGGCCGGTTCGCACTCAAGCGGCGTGACATCGGCCCGAATGCACCGACGGTTTTCGCAGGTCATCCGCTTCCGCAGGGGGTCCCTGCTCAGATCCGTGAGAACCGATCCGTAGGGCGCCTGAGGAGAAGTCCTCGCGGTGCCGGCACCCACAACAATCACCACTGCGAATATCGCCAACGTCCCCAAGCACAGTCGAATGAGGGCCTTCATACAGCACTCCTTCTCTCTCGGAGGATGACTTGCCTCGTCTCGGCCGAGCCCAGGAGCGAGGCTGGTGGGTCAGTAGCGACCCTACCTACTTTATTGATCTCCCGTTCCGATCCTGCTTGACGTCAAGGACTCCTATGTCCGGCCTGGCCCCGGTTGCACCTGAACGATGAGCGACCATCGGGAGGGCCGAGGCATACACAAATCGGTCAGAATGTTCGGTGTCATGGCATTCGACGCATACTGACTCCGGAACCTTGCGACGGATATTGTCGACGTGCGGCTCCTTGACGTGATCTCCGCCGGGGCCGTGGCACACCTCGCATTGGACATTTGCCAGCGATTCGTCAACTTGCCCGAGTCGGTAGCCGTGAGCCGTCCCAAACCCCACGACATGGCAGGAAACGCAACGTGGCTGGAAGTTCCGATGACGCTCGAGGAGCGTCCTAAAGGCGGTGGCGTGTGGTGTGCTTTTCCACTGTGCATGTTCGGCGACATGGCACGTCCCGCACCGCGCCTCGCCTACGTACTCTCCCAGGAGTCTCGCGCGGTCTCTGGGAAAGAGTGGTGGCACGCTCTCCTGTGCCTCGCTCCTTCGACCAACTCGATCGTAGAACTCGGCCAGGGTGGCTCGGATTCCGGGTTCATCCGGGATCGCTGCGAATAGGTAATGCTGCTTGTTGCTAACTGTTGCCAGCCGTCCATCTGAGTCAATGCCGAGATCAAGTACGACGAGGCCGTACCGCGCCGGTCGTGTATACGCGACGTAGGTGTGGCCAAGAAAACCCGAGCGGTCCCGAGGGGATTCATTGCGCTCTACGGGACTCGGAACCGTCGCCAGGCTTCCGGCGGCCGCCCGGTCGTCCGTTGATGCCACGAGGTCGATCTCAGGGCACGTGTCAATGAGTTGTCGGATCGTTTCCGGCCGAAGATTGCCCATCACAATTACAAGGTCCGCCCAGCCTCGCACGCTCGCGAGCATCCGTTGAACGGCGCCGATCGGCTCATCCACGTGGAGCTCTTCCGTACGGTCCTCAAGAACAGGATTGGACGCAGCTGGAAGCGGATCGAACACTCCGAGCACCGCGACATCGAGATTGGCCACCGACAAGCGAGCCCATGGTTGTCCGATAAGACGGGACGCCCTACCGACGTTGGCCGTTAGATACCGCAGCCGGGCGGCGGCCGTTTGCGCGGCGAAGTAGTCATGCCCGAGCTGCAGTTCAGTCTCGCCAATGACAGCGGCGTCATAGCGCATGCTCGACATTGTCTGGAGGTAGATGGACTGCTCCTCCCGGGTCAGATAGTCAAGGTCCGTGGCGCCCGTCACGCGAGTGAAGGCGGAACCGGCATCTAGCAGCAACAGCTTGGGATCGACCCGGCGCAGTCGCTCAATCACCGTTGCTCGGCGTGCCACGCCACCCGCTTGGGCCGTCTTACATCCGCAGTTCTCCAGAAAACCGTCTGTCTTGCCGGTCAACACAACCGTGAACCGCCCCGCGACGTGCCCGGCCAACTTTGGCCCACTTGTCGTGGGCTGTAGCGCAGTCACCCGCATGGTCGGGAGCGGGAGACCGTCCCGGACATAACGACTGCGAAACGTGCGCACTGACGTGTCGCGCTTGACGAGGGTAGCCCAGAACGACCGAGCGCGGCTGGCTCGGAAGATCTTGGCGATTGATGGGCTGAGTCCCTGGCTTGATCGCTCACCCAACTGGTGGTCCAAGAATGCCAAGACGGTTGGTGCGAGGACCTGGCGAATGAGGGCCGGAGGAGGAACCGATCCCCGATGGATGTCCTCCAGGGCGCGCGTGGCATTGGGTTTGTCAAGCAACTGCGCATAGCGTTTGGCCAGGTCAGGAAGGATCGATTTGGGCTCAACCAGGCCCGCGGCAACAGCCGCTTTTAGGCCATAGAAGTTCTCCAGCCCATCGACCAGCCAGTACTCGCGGGGGTCGGTGAGCGCGCTTCGATATGGGTGGTGGCGGAGGTAGGCACCAATGAGTTGGCTCCCGCACTGTGCAGCTCGAGATGGCGTGAGCGGATACAGCGTACCCCCCTGTCCTGTGCCCCACGCGCCCGCGACAATCTCATCTCCTTCGGGCGTCTTTGGTACGGCCACAAACAGGTAGTTCGGCCCGAGGCGATCACCGAAAACGCCCGTTACGTATTCAACGCCGCTCCGGAGAGCCGCCGTGAAACGCTCCGAGTCCTGCGCGGCGGCTGACGCCTCCAACGCGATTCGGTAGGTCGTCTTCCCAACCGTGAATCCCCGCTCAATGAAGTGCCCAAATCCGATCGGTGCCGCCGCTAAGTGCTCGGCTGCGAATTGACCGTCAATCCGCGGATCCCAGCCATCTTGGCGAGACACCCAAGGGACGACGGGTTTCCATCCGGCCGGCAGTGTAAACCGCACGCGGATGTCCGTAGTCCGCTCCGCGGGCTCGAGAAAGAGAAAGACCTGCCTTCCGGTGGTCAATCCGAACTGCTTGCCTAGATGGCCGAAGCTCCGACCACGGTAGCCATGGTGCGCGTCGCCCTCCCGATGGCCTGCGACAACCCGATAGCGAACGGTGGCGGTCGAGGGCAGCGGCCCAACAAGCTGATACCGCGGGATGTCCCCAAACCCATCTCTGGAGGAATCCACACTCGCTGCCTGACGAAAGCGTATTGGCCGACCGTCTGGTGCTTGGACTTCAAAACCGATGACTTGGCAGATGCCGGGTGGGGCATGGGCAGCGATTTCTGCCCCATCCCGGGGTAACCCGCTCACGCGCATCGTGACATCGAGGTACGCCCGGTCTTGTGACACGCCGACGGTGTAGATCACTTGTGGACGCCCATGGTCGGGACCGATGCATCCAAGTGAGCACACCACGCCAAGGAGGAAACTGATGACGGCTCCTAGCGTCACGGATCGCATCACTCCTGCTCTGACCATCGTCACCGCCACTTGCCAGCGATTACTGAACGGAGCCGCGAGCGCAAGACTGCGACCATGGGTCTGGTTCCGAGTCTTGCAGCGGGTACCCTGAGCTAGGCGGGCAGCCGGCGCCTTCCAAATTGGCAGATGGGCACTTCAGATTTCATAAGACGGCGCTGGGTACGACGCCGTGGTTGACAGCACCATTGGGCGGTGGCAGCGTAGTCATTGGCGGCGGACACGAACTGCCATGATCGGAGGATACTCGTGTCCAAGCTTGGCGCTATCCGGTCGTCTTCGAGACCGGTGGTTTTGATCGGGGCGTCCCGGGGTAGAGGCTTCGCTTCGTGAAGTCCCGCGCGAGATGAAACGGAAGCGCGCCATCAAGCTGGCCCCTGCAGTTCTGCCGCCGAGCACGCAGAGCCGAAGCGCCCGCGGAACTTTCGCCCCAAGTCGGAAGTCGACAATTGAGGCTTCCCGATCGCCTAGACTTGGCACTCTATCCGCGAGCGATGAATCGGTTGCCGGCGCATGGGCATTCTTGGTCGGGCAATCGGCTCCACTGACCTATCCACCCGGTGTTGAGGTCGTGGCGCAAGGCGAGCTAGCTGAAAGCGTCTACCTGATCTCCAAGGGTCTTGTAAAACTCACGCATCTCGACCATTGCGGGCGAATCACCATCGTCGGACTCCGGTCTCCCGGCTGGATCCTCGGCGCTGCGGAGGCAATGCCCGGGCGTCAGTTCGCGTTCGGCGGAGTGACTCTGGCCCGTTGTGTGCTTCATCGCGTTCCCGCAGCGCGCTTTCAGGAGCTTGTGCGCCGCCGCGCGTCGCTGTCCTGGTACATTCATCTGCTTCACGCTCGCGAAATCCGCGAGCAACTTCTCCAGATCGCGGGACTTGGGAGTCTCTCAGCTCGTGAGCGTCTTGAGCTATTCCTGGCTAGGTTGCTTCCGAACGGGACTGCGTCGGGCGGCGCCATCCGCCTGGAAATGTCTCTGCGCCTGTGGGAGGTTGCCCAGCTGGTGGCGATCACTCCTCCGTATCTGAGTGATTTGCTGCGCGAGTTGGAAGACGAAGGGATCATTCGCCGACAGAAGGGTTGGGTCTACGTGCTTCGTCCGGATCTGCTTCCTCTTGCTAATGGGGAGTAGATCGGTATGGCTTTCAGGTTCCATTCAATGCGAACGCAAGTCCGAGCTAGCGATCCGACACTACCGTCACCCCAACGCCAGTCACCGTGACCGTGTCGCAGACCGCACACGCCCCAGGCCCGAAGCACCCGGCGGCTAGAATCTTCGTTTGCTGTTCCGCGGTGTGGCGCGTGCGTTCCTTCTTCGTCATCGCCATCTGTTTCCTCCGTGTCTAGGAGCGGCCCGAGGCCGGGCTGCGCACCCGCAAGACTAAACACCAGGGCGATCGGCCCATCTCCCACTCCGGCGTCTACCACGTGTTCGGAAATCCGTTCTACACCGGGCTGATCGAGCTCCAAGATGGCCGCACATATCCGGGCAGTCACAAGCCGATGGTCACCCGCCAGGAGTTCGAGCGCGCCCAGGAGATTCTTGGCCGTCCGACGCGCCCAAAGCCGCAGAAGCATGCCTTCCCGCACACCGGCCTGATCACCTGCGCCATCTGCGGCGGGTGTGTTACGCAGATCGAAGAGCAGTTCGCCGCCATGCTTGTGCGCCTCTCCATGCCCAAACCCGTTCTGGACTGGCTGCTCAAGAAGGCGCACCGGCAAGTCGAGGGCGAGGAAGGCCGGCGCGAACAGGTCCTCGCCGCTCAGAAGGCCGCGCTAGAAAGCACGCGTCGCCAGGAGCGGACCCTCTTCGATCTGCGGCTGCGCGAACTGATCACGGACGAGGTCTTCCAGCAGCGGCGGAACGCTCTCGCAAAAGGGGCGGTTGAACTGGAAGAAAAGCTCGTAGCCGCCACGCGGTCAGGCGACCCTGAGAAGGTCGCCGAGAAGGTCGAGAAGGTCGTCCGCTTCGGGGAAGCCGCCCGCGACACGTTCCTCTCGGGCACCGAGGTCCAACGCCGGGCAATCCTGGAAGCAGTAGAGTCGAACTACACCCTGAGAGCGAGGAAAATGGCTCTGCAACTGGAACAACCGTTCCAGATCCTCTCCGAGGCGAACGGTTGTTCCAACTGGTGGGCCACTATCGACGACATTCGAACTTGGCTGCTGGAGAAATGCGAGGGATTCTGGCTGCCGAACCTTGATGAAGCGCCGATTGAAGATACTGTGCCATGAAATGCGGCGCTTGGCTAGAGGGGCGGAGGTATTTGTCAGGATGCATCGGAGCGTGCGGAGGACTCACGGCTACGCCAGTTGCTCGTTGATCTCGCTGACTATCTCTGCTGCCCTTCGTACTTCCTCGGTCAATCCCGCTGGCTGACCTAACCGCTCGACCACGCTCAAACAATTCAGAAACAGGGCCGGCATCTCCTTCGGTGTCACCGGCCACCGATGCATGGGCTCCGACAGCCACGTTGTCCGGAACACCTCGAGCGCCTCGATCCCGGCTTGCATGGGTGCCAGCTCCGGGACTTCTTTGAGCGCTACCACAAACAGTTCGGTGAGGTGATGCAGCGGATCGCTGGGCGGGACCGACCAGCATTCTGCCAAGCTGTGGCCGACTACCCCGTACAGTGCCGCAATCGCCCAGCGCCAGCCGGTCGGACGTCGCTTTACCCACCGGAGCTCGTCGGTTACCATCCGCAAGTTTCGATTCGACCTCATGCCCGTGGTCGGCGTCGAGCCGGGTCGAGAAGGCTTGGGGCACCGGCCGTGTCGCCTGCGCCGGCGGATCTATCGGTGTGATCGGCTCAAGCAGTGGCCGCAGAGGCAGGCCCGGCGTCTTGCGGTCTTTGTCGATCGCGATATCGATGAGGACTGACGTGAACCGTAGGAGATTCCGAGCACTCTCCCAGGCCTCAGCCTCGCAGAAACGGAGTTGACTCCCGGGACCGCCTTGCCCAATCAGCCGCCCGCGGAGCGCGTCATTCTCCGCGGATCTTCAGCGACCAATACTTCCGTGCCGCACAGTCACCTGCGTATTATCACCGCCGGAGGAGGCTACGCAAGTGTGGGTGTACAAGGGCTCCCTTTTGCAGCAGCGCCTTCAAATTGACCTCGCCTTGGGTACGTGGCTGGACTACTGGCTTTTCCTTCACAGCGACGAAACGCACACACTGTGGTGTGCCCGTCCCATCGGACTCCGAGGCCTAGTACGAGCGGCCCTCCAGGCCACAAGCCCCGGCGACACTTCCCTTCGCAAGCACATCAAGACCGTGTTACCCATTTGCATGACGTCTTTCCACGAACCCACCGCACTTCCCCGACCACCAACACAACCTCTGAATCGCGATGCAGCTCCCTGGCCAGAATCGTGGCTCGCGTGGTTTCAAGATGTCTCGACAAT
>JBKJXJ010000093.1:0-7243 GCA_046716125.1 Candidatus Eiseniibacteriota bacterium | reverse complement strand
GGCCGCCTCGCGTGCGGGCCGCGATCTGAACGGGCTCGGCGCCCTCGACCTGCTCGAGGAGCAGCACGTAGCGCGAAGCCGGGACGGCGCGCTCGACGAACTGGAGCAGCTCGTCGCAGGTTTCCTTAAGCGGCCGTGGCAACACCAGCTGCCGCCCGGCCTCGGCGAGCAGGCTGACGAGGCGGCCGGAATCCTTCCCGGTCCTGGCCCGCTGCTCGAGGATGTTGACCGGCTTGAGCCGCAGCGTCGTCCCGGCGATCGACTGCTCGTTGAGCCGCAGTTTCGGCCGCGCCTCCTCGCCCGTCACGAGCAGGGTGACGTGGCCGATCTCGACCTGGTCGCCCGCCTCGAGCAGGATGGGCTCGCGTGCCTCGCGTCCGTTGACGCGCGTGCCGTTGCGGCTCTCCAGGTCGCGCAGGTAGAACTGCCCGGCGCGCGAGGTGATCTCGGCGTGGTCCTTGGAGACCGTGCCGTCGGGGATGTGGATCGCGTGGCGCGAGGACCGGCCGATGCCGAGCAGCGACCCCTCGAGCGGCCACGAACACTGCTTGTCGGCGACCAGGCCGGCCAGGAACAGGGACATGGGGTTCTCCGATTGGTGCGGCCGGGGACTTTAGCACAGCGCGGTCCGCCATCGCCGCCGCGCGGCGCGCGCGTCATTGCGGCGCCGGGCCAGGGCCTCTAGCCTGCCTGCCGACATGGATCACGCGAAGTTCACCACCATCGCCCACCGGAACCACCGGTTCTGCAACCCGCTCGATCCCGCCGTCCTCGGACGCGCGGTGGACGGGTTGGGACTCGTCGCCGGCGACCGTGTGATCGACGTGGGCTGCGGCAAGGCGTCGTTGCTCGTGGACCTGGCCGTGCGCTGCCGGACGCTCGGCCTGGGTGTGGATATCAATGCCGCGTTCCTGGCCGAAGGGCGCGCGCTCGCCGAACGGCGCGGGGTGGCGGCGGCGGTGACGCTCGAGGAGGTTGAGGCGGCGCGACTCGATCTCGCCGCCGCGTCCTTCGCGCTCGCTCTGTGTATCGGCTCGACCCACGCCATGGGCGGATACCCGGAGACGCTCCGCGCCCTGCTCCGCCTGGTGCGGCCGGCCGGTCACGTGCTGGTCGGGCAGGGTTACTGGAAGCGCCCGCCCGACGCCGAATACCTGGAGCGCCTGGGCGCGACCGTGGACGAGATGACGACGCACGAGGGCAACGTCAAGGCCGGCGTCAGCGAGGGGCTCATCGCCGCCGGCGCCTGGGTCAGCAGCGACGACGACTGGGACCGGTACGAAGGTCTCTACGCGGATACCATCGAGGATTACGTCGCCACGCATCCCGGGGACCCGGACGCGCCGGCGATGCTCGAGCGTATCCGCCGCTGGCGCGAAACCTATCGCCGCTGGGGGCGCGACACTCTGGGGTTCGGGCTCTACCTGTTTCGACGGCCGTGAACGGGCGGGCGCTAACGGACCGGAACCACGGGACGCTGCTCCGCCTTGGGCGTGACGATGCGCTCAATCCAGGCGAGGCAGATCGCCGAGGCGACAAACGACAGGTGGATCATGACCTGCCAGAAGACCATCTTGTCAGTATGCTGCTCGACATTGATGAAGGTCTTGAGCAGGTGGATCGAGGAGATGCCGATCAGCGCCGTGGCCAGCTTCACCTTGAGCACGCCGGCATTGACGTGCGAGAGCCACTCGGGCTGGTCCGGGTGACCTTGCAAGTTGAGTCGCGACACGAACGTCTCGTATCCGCCGATGATGACCATGATGAGCAGGTTGGCGATCATCACCACGTCGATCAATGCCAGCACGCTGAGCATGATCTGCGTCTCGGCCAGCGTGGTGACGTCGTGGAGCAGGTGCCACAACTCCAGCATGAAGCGATAGACGTAGACGCCCTGGGCGATGATGAGGCCGAGGTAGAGCGGCGCCTGCAGCCACCGCGTCAGGAAGATGAAGCTGCCGAGAGTCTTCAGGCGCGGATTCTGAGGGCGGGTCGAGTCCGTCATCCGACCACCGCCTGGGTCGACGACTCCCATTCCCGCAGCAGTTCCGCGGCCTCGGCGACGAACGATCCGTGCCGCGGCACCCAGCCCAGTTCGCGTCGCGCCCGGGCCGCGGTGAACTGCTGGTCCATGAGGAGCGCCGCGCCCTCGGCGCCGAGCGTCTTGAGAACGACGCGGCGTTCAGTCGGGATGGCCCGCGCGCCGGCGGCGGCCGCTGCCGCCTCGGCCATCTCCCGGACTGTCAATCGTGTCTCGTCCACGAGCAGGTAATGCTTGCCGCCGCGGGCGTGCTCGAGCGCGAGCGCGTACGCGTCGGCCATGTCGTCGCGATGGACCACGCCCCAGCGCTGGGCGCCGTCGCCGGGATAGGTGACGGTCCCCTTCTCCTTCGCCTCCCGGAACCAGCCTCCGAACGTGCCGCCGCGGCCGCCGCACACCATGCCGGGGCGGAACACGACGGTGGCGACCTCGACCTTGCTCAGATCGAGCGCGGCCTGCTCGTGCGCCGGGCGCCAGCGGGACAGCTCGCCCGGGGCCGGGGGAGTGGTCTCGTCCACGATCGCCCCGCCGGTGTCACCGTGCAGGAAGATCCCGCTGGTATAGAGGAGTCTCCGAACGCGGCCGTCCTGGGCAGCGGTGCGGATGATCTCAAGCGCAATTTGATCGCCGGCCTCGGCGTCGGCGCCCTGGATGGCCGCGTGAACCACCGCGTCGCAGTTCTTCATCTCGGCGACGAGGCGCTCGGATTCCGCGAGGCTCCCGAGGACCGCCGTGGCCCCCAGCGCCTGAACGATGCGGGCGCGCTCGGGGCCGCGCGCGAGGGCATGGACCTCGTGGCCGGCCCTGACGAGACGAGCGGTAACAGCGCTTCCAACGTAGCCGGTGGCTCCGGTGACGAACACTCTGTAGGTCATGATCGCTTCAATCTCCTCGGTAGGTGCATCGGGCGGTGCAGGTCTCGTGCACCGTGATGGCGCCCAGGCCCTCGATCCGCGGCCGGAGTCGCTCCCAGAGCCAGCGGCACAGGTGCTCGGAGGTCGGGTTCTCGAGCCCCGGGACATCGTTGAGCGAGCGGTGGTCCAGTTCGTGTTTGAGCAGCGGTTCGACCACGGCGGTGATGTCGCCGAAATCGATCAGCCAGCCGGTCTTCGGGTCCACCTCGCCGCTCACCATGACCTCGATGCGGAACGAGTGGCCGTGCATGCGCGCGCACTTGTGCTCGGCCGGCACCATGGGCAGCCGGTGGGCGGCTTCGAAGCCGTAGTCCCTCGTGAGCTCGACGCGCATCGTTCAACCACTCCGCGCGGTCAGCGCGTAGCGCGTCGGGTCGGCGATCCCGGCGGCGAGGAAGCCATTGCGGCGCAGGACGCAGGCGTCGCATCCGCCGCAGGCGGCGCCGTCCGGCGCCGGGTCGTAGCACGAGTGCGTGAGGCCGTAGTCCACGCCGAGCGAGACGCCGAGTCGGAGGATGGCCGCCTTGTCGAGGGCCATGAGCGGCGTGTGGACCTGGAACTCCGTCCCCGTCACCCCGGCCCTGGTCGCGACCCGGGCGAGGGCCTCGAACGCCCGGACGAACTCGGGCCGGCAGTCCGGATAGCCCGAGTAGTCGAGCGCGTTCATACCCGCCACCAGGTCGGCCGCCGCCAGGGTCTCGGCCATGCCGAGCGCGAGCGCAAGGAACACCGTGTTGCGCGCCGGCACATAGGTGATCGGAATGGCGGACCCGATCTCGGCGGCGGGCCGGTCACGGGGCACGTCGATCGCTGCGGTCAGCGCCGAGCCGCCGATCGCTCTGAGATCTGTCTTCACTTCGCGATGGTCGGTGGCGCCGAGGGCCGTGGCCACCCTGCGCGCGGCTTCGAGCTCGACCCGGTGGCGCTGGCCGTAGTCCACGGCCAGAGTGTGGCAGACGAATCCCTGCGCCCGCGCCCACGCGAGACAGGTCGCGGAATCGAGCCCGCCCGACAGCAGCACCACCGCCCTGCGCGCGGTCGTCATACGCCCCGCTTCGCTCCCCACAGCCACAGGTGAAGACGGGGACTCATCCGGAATCCGGTCCTCCGGCACAGCTCCGCGAGCTCGATCGCATGCGCCCGCACCCGTTCGTCGGTGAGCCCCTCGGGCATCAGCATGACCCGCCCGGACGGCAGGCCGTGCTCCGTGATCAAGCGCATCGCATCCTCCGGGTCGGGCGGGTCGCCGACGACGATCTTGAAGGTGGCATTGGCTTCCGCCGACCAGGCCGGCGCCGCGCGCCAGGTGTCGGCCCAGCGCGGCGTGGCCGAGGGCAGCTTGGGCGACACATTGTAGAACAGCCGGGGGTGCGACAGCGGAGGCGGTGCGATCCCGCTGGTCTCGACCTCGACCTTCGGCCAGCGACCGAGCGCTTGCTCGAGCAGCGGGACGAGGCCATCGTGCTCGAGCGGCTCGCCCCCGGTGACGACCAGCAACGGGGCGTCCCCGAGGGCGAGCGCCTCGGCCCAGATCGAGTCGGCTGCCAGCGCGCGGCCGCCGCCGGCATCCCACGAGTATTTCGTGTCGCACCAGTGACAGCCGACTCCGCAGCCCTGGAGGCGGACGAAATGCGCCGGAGTCCCGGCCGAAGGGCCCTCGCCCTGCAGCGACAGGAACACCTCACTGATGCGGTAGGTCGTTGCCACTGGGTTCGGGCGGGCGTGCCGGTGCGCGGCTACGGCGCCGTGAACTCTTTCGGCCCCGGCCGGCTCGCGGTCTGGACGGCCCGGGTATAGAGGGTGCGGCCTGGACGACGATGGGCGGTGGGGAACCAGAGCCCTTCATGAGCCTCCCAGGCCTCCCACGTCCACGCGACCGGTGGAAGCTGCGCGCCCTGCAGCAGGTGCTCCCAGCGCTCGACCCGATGGTTGGCCCGGTTGACGTGGACCCAGTAGCGGTCGCCGGGGGTCATCCCGACATTCTCGAAGGACATTGCGAGCCGGTCGTACACGGCGCCGGTCGAGTCCTTCAGCTCCCCGTCATACTTCAGCGTGACTCCGGGGTCGCGCAGCTTGTACGGCATCAGGAACCAGTAGCTGTCGTTGATCCACTGGCCACGGGCGCGGCGCATGAGCTTCTTCAGCGAGTCGCCCTCGATCGGGTTGCCGTTCACCCAGGCCATCCCGGTCGAGTCGTTGAGGTTCTCGATGTAGCAGAAGGGTTGACCCGCCGCGGTCGCGCCGTCGACGCGGTGCCATCCGGTGTGCTTGTCCCACGAGTGCCGGCGGGCCGGGCGCATCGTGTCGTTCACCGCCACCTCGAACGTCCAGCGCAGGACACGAAGGCGATCCCAGCGCTCCCTGCCGCCGAGCGCCGCCATCACCTGATCGGCGATCTCGACGGCGCGCGGGTCGGACGCCGGGGACTCTGCGCCCGGGGTTGGCGCGCAGGCCACCATCAGCACCAGCAGCGGGCCGAGGATGTCTCTCATCCGCCGTTCCACGCGCATGGAGTCAATGTCCGCCATCGCGCGTGAGGTCGAACGCCTTGCCACAGTTGAAGCATTTCCAATGGTAGGCCGCCTGGCCCTCAGGCCAGCTGACGTGGTCGTTGCGGCCGCACCCGGGGCACGAGATGCGGACGCGGGGCGTGGCGGGCGTCGAAGAGACCGGCGGTTCCTGTGGCATCGGGCTCCTGCCATGTGCGAGGGGGTGGGCGGGTCGCGTGAGCTTCGGGCCGCAGTCTAGCAAGCCCCGCTAATTCCCGGCATCCCCTTCTCCCGCGAGCAGGGCCGGGAGGCGGACGGTGAACGCCGAGCGCGGCAGGACCTGGTCCAACCCTGCCGCCAGCGCCGACTCCCGAAGCTCGCGGTCCACATGGGAGTAGAAGCCGATGATCGGGAGGGAACGGGTGGCGGGATCCGCGCGGAGGTCGCGGGCCAGCCGGAGTGGGTCGCCCGGTGCGTGAAGGTCGAGGATGACGAGGTCAGGCGGGGCCTGCCGGACGGCCTCCAGCGCCGCGGACGGGGCCGGCAACGCCAGCTTCACACCGAGTCGCTCCGCCGTCCCGGCGATCCGGGCTGCGAAGAAGAGGTCGGGCACGACGGCGACCACCCTGCGGAGGTTCATCGAGGCTCCTGGAAGCCAGGTGTTCCGCGGCCGGCCATTGACAGCCCCAGTAGCGCGGAAGAAACTGGTATTGGAAGCAGGGTCGCCGCGGCGAACTCGGTTGCGGCACTACCGGACGGGGATTGGAAACCGTGGTTTGGCTCCCCCGACCGGCGAACTCGACCGCGACAAACCGCGGCACCCCATTCCCGGGGCGCGCCGGAAGACCAACGCGTGTCCCGTCATTCGACGACGGTGGGCGTCAGCCCACCGTCGTTCTTTTTCTTCGCCCTCCCTGCGGGCGGCGATGGCTCCGCCCACAAGCGCGACGCCCGGCATCCTCGGCTGGGGGAGCCGACCGGTGATGCCGGGCGCGCGAGACTTCGAATGATTAGCGGTAGAGCTGCTTGATCGCCCCCCAAGTCGACGAGGTCACTTCCGTCACGGCGAAGTCGAACTTGCCGTTGGGGTGGGCGGTGTAGCCGGTCGGCGTGCAGCCGCTCGGATACTTGCCGCACCAGTTGCCGTTGAGCGCGTTCACGCCGGTCCCGGACACCAGACTGAACTGCGTGCCGCCGGTGAACTCGTAGCTCGCGCTGAGCGAACCGCCCCAGATCGCCGACGCCGTGTTGTTCGTGCGGGTGACGATGGTGTGGAGTCCGCTGATCGTCCCTTCGAGAATGAGCGTGCCGTCCTGGAAGTTGACGGGCACCGTGGCGTTCGGAGGGTTGATCGGCATCGGGGTGGTCGCCCGAGGCGCATCCGCGGGCGAGTCCTCATAGATGTAGAAGTTGCCGGGCGTGTAATCGGTGTCCCATCTCTTGCCGGTCGCGATGTAAGTCGCTTCGGTCGTGGCCGCGACCGCCGTCATCCCGGTCCAAACGAAGCTGTACTCCTTGTTCGGCAGATCCGGCACGTTGGCCTGGAGGGGAGGGCAGAAGAGCGTCATGAGCCCGACGACAGTCAGCGCGCTGCCAGTATTGGACCTCCACGCGGTGTAGCCGGCCTGCTGCGTCCCGAGGAACGCATCCGATTCATACGCGAAGACATCCGCGTCGAACTTCATCAACAGCTGTCCACCACACTGTGCTAGAGCCGCGGGGGCGGTGGCTCCCAGAGCCAAGATCGCCACCAATCCCGCCACTCCGATCTTCTTCTTCATTTCATGCCTCCATGTTGC
>JBKJXJ010000092.1:0-11267 GCA_046716125.1 Candidatus Eiseniibacteriota bacterium | reverse complement strand
GATCACCGTGAGCTGCCCGCGCGGCAGATCCAGATCGATGTTCTTGAGATTGTGCTGGCGCGCCCCGCGGATCCGGATGAAAGCGTCAGGCGGTGGGACAGGACCAGTCAACGGAAGCCTCGGGGGTAGAACACGGAAGGAGCGCAACTCCCGATGCTAGCACGGCGGAGAATCAAAAAACCCGCAACGAGAGAGCGCGTATCTCGCAGGTCCGGCCGTCAAGCCCGCCGAACGCGGAGATACGCGAACGGCCCGCCCATCCTTAGGCGAGCCGTCGCTTAACAGCTGGAGGAAGTTAGACGGCCAGCCCTAGCGCAGAGCCTCCAGCCAATGGCGTTGGGGAACTCCGACCCACGGTCGAGCGGGCCATGGAGCGTCGTGCGGTCACCCAGACGCGCGGTCGGAGCATCGTGCGATCACGACGCTCGGCCTGGAAGCAGAAGGGGACTGGCCAACGGTTCGCGCCGACCAATCCCCCGAGGACGTGCCAGGTCCGGAAAAACTGCTTACTTCTTCTTCTTCGCGGCCTTCTTCTTGGTGGCCTTCTTCTTCGCGGCCTTCTTCTTTGCCATGAACAATCACCTCCTCGAGGGATTCGTTCTCTGCGGCGAGATCGCCTTCGCTCGTCGCGACACTTGCGGCGGCCACGATGATCAGCGGCCGAGGCGGCACAGTCGCGCGTCGCCCGAGCGTCGCGCGTGGCCTTGCCAACGCACCAGCAGCCAGCGTGCCATCAGGCCCAACGATGTCGCACGATGCGATCTAAGTGACTGTGAAAATGAACGAAGAAATATTACGAGTGGTCTGCGAACACGCGAGCGAGCTGTGGAGAGCGCGGTGGAGAACGCGTCTAACCGTCAACTAACTTGGAGATTACGCGGGACGTAACTCCTAAGCGACTATCGCAGCGAAGGATGGAGGGTGGTGTCCAGATCCTTGCAGGTGTCAAGAGACTTGACGACCGATGCCTTCCTCGATGCGAAGTCGTCGCAGCTTCTCGATGAGTCCCTGGCGCGAGATGCCGAGGACGCGCGCCGCCCGGCTCTTATTGCCGGCCGTGAGGCGCAACACCTCGCTGATGTGGTCGGCTTCGATCTGTGCGAGCGTCGGCAGCGGGATGGACTCGTCGCCCGAGATCTTCCGGCCCTGCAGTTCGGAGGGCAGGTGCCCCACCTCGATCTGCTCGTCGTCCTCGAGCAGCACCACCCGCTCGATGACGTTCTTGAGCTCGCGCACGTTGCCCGGCCAGCGGTAACTCAGGAACAGCTGCTGCGCCCCCAGCGCGAGCTCGGCGAAGCGCTTCTGGAACTTCCGCGAGAACTCGCGCATGAAGTGCCGGGCGAGGAGCAGGATGTCATCACCGCGGTCGCGGAGCGGCGGGAGATCGATGCTGACCACCTTGAGTCGGAAGTAGAGGTCACTGCGGAAACGCCCTGAGCGGACTTCGGCTTCGAGGTCCTTGTTGGTCGCGGCGACGATCCGGATGTCCACCGAGATGTCCTGTGCGCCACCCACACGCTTGAAGCTGCGGTGGTCGATGAACCGGAGCAGCTTGGCCTGGGTGGGCAGCACCATGTCCGCCACCTCGTCCAGGAAGAGCGTGCCCCCGTCGCACAGCTCGACCAGACCCTTCTTGGCCTCCGACGCGTCGGTGAAGGCGCCTTTCTCGTGACCGAAGAGCTCGTTCTCGAGCAGGCTCTCGTGGAAGGACGAGCAGTTCACCTCCATCAGGGGCGCCTGGGCTCGATCGCTCTGATAATGGATGGCGCGAGCGACCAATTCCTTGCCGGTGCCGCTCTCTCCGGTGATGAGGACCGAGGTCGCCTGGCTGCGGACCACCTTCTCGATCAGATCGCGCACCACCTGGATGACCGGCGACTTGCCGACGAGTTCCTCCCCCGAATAGTGCTTCCACGCCTTGCGGCGATAGAGGTCCAGCTCGGTCGCCTGACGGAATCCCTGCCCCGCCGACTCGACCGACAGGACGATGTCCTCCATCTCGTAGGGCTTCCGCAGGAAGTCACAGGCCCCGAGCTTCATGGCGTCCACCGCCGACTGGACGTCGCCGAAGGCAGTGATGACGATGACCTGGATGAGCGGGTCGAGCTGCCGCACCCGCCTGAGGACGGAGAGGCCGTCGGTGTCGGGCAGCCTCATGTCGAGGATCATGACCTGAGGCCTGATCTCCGAAGTCTTCTCGAGACCTTCGGCTCCGGTGCTCGCAAGGTCCACGGCGTAGCCACGGGCTTTCAGGACCTTGGCGAGGGACTTGCGAATCAGGACCTCGTCATCGATGACCAGCACCGAGAGCCTCATCGCGCGATCACTCCTCGGGCCGGCCCGGGGGCTCGGCCGGGACCGGGAACGAGACCCGGAACGTGGCGCCACCGCCCGGATTGTTCTTCGCGGTGATGACCCCGCCCACCTCCCGCATGATCTGGACCGAGATCGGCAGGCCCAGCCCGGTCCCGGTCGAGCGGGTGGTGAAGAAGGGGTCGAAGATCTTCTCGATCAGGTCGCGTGCGATCCCGATGCCGCTGTCGCTGAACGAGATGTCCACCATCGAGCGGCGCGTCCGGTAGCGACGCACGGCGGACGCAGCCCGCAGTTCCCCGCCCTCGGGCATCGCCTGGATGGCGTTCAGGCACAGGTTGAGGAACACCTGCTGCGTCAGATCGGGGTCGGCGTAGACGAGCGGCAGGCTCTCGGTGCCGTCGCGGTGCACCGTGACCTGGGCGTCACCAAGCTGAAGCTCGATCATCGCCAGGGTCTTCTCGAGCACCTGGTGCAGGTCGCAGGGCTGCGGGCGCGCGGCGGGCGGACGGGCGAACATGAGCAGTCCGGTGATGATCTGCTCGATCCGGTCCAGCTCCTTGATGACGTCGTCCAGGTCCTCGCGGCGCGGGTCGCTCGGCTTGAACTTGGAGCCCACGAACTGGACGGTGGTGCGGATGCCGGTCAATGGGTTGCGGATCTCGTGGGCGACGTAGGCCGACAGCTCCCCCAGCGAGACCAGCCGGTCGATCTTCTTCTGGAACTCGCCGTCCTCGCTCTCGGAGATCGCCTCGGCCAGGATGACCGAGCCCATGACCCCGCCCTCCGAGTCCCGCAGCGGCATCGCCTCGGCCTTGAGGGTGATCTCCCGGCCTTCGGCCTCGAGCTTGAAGTCGCGGGGCTCGCGCACCGCGCCCTTGAGCCAGCGCGCATCGGCGCCGGGAAAGACGCGCGCGCCCGCGAGGCCGAGGAGCCCCTCGGGATCGAGCCCGAGAAGATCCTCGATCCAGCGGTTGGCGTAGACCACTTTGCGCTCGCGGTCGAGCGCCACCACCCCCTGCTCGATCGCGTCGAGCACGTGATGCGCGAGCGGGGCGGGGCCGGGCGCGAGGGCGGGTCCGCCGGGCGCGGTCTCGGTGGGGCGGGTGACGGTCTCGCTGCGCGTGGTCAACGATCCTCCCTAAGGTGCGTTCCAGCGACGACGGCTCCGCTATGGGTAGCACACGGCTCCCCACCCCGCAATCTCAGTCGTTGTCTCGAGCCACCCGGCGCTGATAGACTGCACGGCCGCTCCGTCACGTGCCGTCTCCCTCACGACCTCAGCCATCATCCGGAGTCCCGAATGCTCAAGTTCCTGCGCATGGGCAACAGGCGCACGAAGACGCTCTGGTGGATCCTGATCGTCGTCACCGTCGTCACCTTCCTCGGCGGCTTCGTGTTCCTGGTCGGCGTCGGCCTCGACACGTCGCTCAGCGCCCGCTCGCGCGGTGACCTGGGCACGGTGAACGGCGTTCCCATCACGCGCACCGACTTCGCGAACGCACTCGCGGAGCAGCGACAGGCGTTTCAGCAGCAGACCGGCTCGGATGCCGACCCCGAGGAGACCCGGGCGCTCGAGACCCAGACGTGGCGGGGCCTCGTGACCCAGCAGCTCCTGACCGCCGAAGCGCGCCGGCTCGGGCTCAAGGCGACCGATCGCGAGGTCGTGCTGGCGCTTCAGTCCGCGCCGCCGCCGATGCTGGCCCAGGCGCCGGCCTTCCAGACCGACGGCAAGTTCGATCCCCAGAAGTACGTGGCCGCCCTGCGGGATCCCAACAACAACTGGGCGCCCTTCGAGCAGATGACCCGCGACCAGATGCCCCTGCGCAAGCTCCAGGAACGGTTGCTCGCCTCGCTCAAGCTGTCGGAGCCCGAGCTGCGTCAGGCCTACCGCGACCGCTTCGAGCGGGTCGGTGTGACCATCCTGCATGTCCCCCCCTCGCAGCAGCCGAACGTGCCGGCGCCGGGCGATGCCGAGGTCGAACGGGCGTACCAGAAGTACCGCGGCCGCTTCGCCTCCGGGCCGCGCACCCAGCTCGAGATGCTCCAGCTCCCGATGCAGTTCTCCCCCGAGGAGGTGCGCGCGGCCCGCGAGGTGGCGCAGGGGCTCGCCGACCGGGCGAGCCGCGGCGAGGATTTCGCCGCGCTGGTGCGGGACTACTCGGAGGGCCCGGGCGCGTCGCGCGGCGGCGAGATCAACCGCTTGTTCCAGCCCAGAGAGTTCGGCCCGGTGATGGAGCCGAAGATGGCGGCGTTGCAGGCGGGCGGGATCAGCGAGCCGTTCCAGGACGGCCCCTACTGGCTGGTGCTCCGGGTGATCAGCCGCATCCCCGACCCGGTCTCATCGGTCCCGAACCTGCGCGTGGCGCAGCTCGCGATCAAGATCCGCGCGGGCGAGAGCTCGCTGCGCGAGCAGACCGAGAAGGCCCGGAAGATCCGCGATCGCGCGGCCAGGATCGGACTGGGCAAGGCGGCCGCCGAGAACGGTCTCGCGACCGCGAAGACCGGGTTCTACGACTACACCAACGCGCCCCCCGAACTCGTGACCATGCCCGAAGCGGCCGACTGGGGCCTGAGCGCAAGGCAAGGCGCGGTGAGCCACGTCATGCAGGGCCCGCAGGAGTTCCTCATCGTCCAGGTCGCGGCGCAGCGGGCCGCCGGCACCCCGCTCAAGGAGGACATCGCCGAGCAGATCCGCCAGATCGCGCAGGTCGAGACGCGCGTCGGTCTGGCGAAGCCGGTGGCGCAGCAGGCGGGTCAGGCGATCGCCGCGGGCGCACGACTCGAGGACGCCGCCCGGGCGGCGGGGATGACGACCTACACCATCGAGTCCATGAGTCGGGCGCAGCCCGATCAGCGGCTGGCGCAGGTCCCCGAAGTGGTGGGCGCGGCGTTCGCGGGTGCGCCGGGGCGGACGGTCGGGCCGATCGAGACCGTGGCGGGTTGGTTCTTCGTGCGGGTGGACAAGCGGGCGCCCGCCGACCCGGCGGCGTTCGACCAGCTCAAGCCCCAGATCACCCAGGACATCGTCAGCCGGCGCCAGCAGTCATTCTTCGCGGGCTGGATCGCCGAACTGCGGTCGAAAGCCAAGGTCCAGGACTTCCGGGGCGACGCCGGGATGTAGGTCGCGGCGGCGACTACTTGGACTCCGGGCTTCCGGGAGCCCCGGGCTTCTCCGCCGGCGGATCCTCGCGGTTCACCTCGTCGGTGATCTCCCGCTGCGCCTTCCGGAACTCCCGCAGCGCCTGACCGACCCCGCGCGCCATCTTGGGGATCTGGCTGGGCCCGAAGAGGAGCAGGATGATCAGGAACACCAGGCCGATCTCACTACCACCGAGTCCGAACACGTGAGTCCTTCCTCTCTGATCCTAGTCGTCCAGGCGGAGCCGGCTGCGGTCGCTGCCGAGCACCACCGTGACATCCGCGACGTCCGAATCCCACGACTGTCTGATCACCGGCGGACCGCCCAGATAGCGGGCAACCGCTCGCGCCGACACCGGGTCCGAGCGCCGCGCCACCACCATCGAGGCGAGATAGTCGGACCGGTCTGCATTCCGCACCTCCACCACCTGAAAACCGCCCTGGCGCAGGAACGACGCGACCCGGGAACCGATACCGCCCTCCCCCGAGCCGTTCAGCACCTGCACCCGGATCACCCGCCGCGCCGGCGTGCCGATCGTGGCGAGCTCGCGCGTCGTCTCGACGTCCGGGCGGAACATCGCATAGCCCCACGAGACGGCGAGGGCGCCAACGACGACGGTCAGCGCCGCGATCGCGATGCGCGAACCTCCACCGCCCGCCTTCGCGCCTCGGGAGGCGCCGCCCTTAACGCCGCGCGCCATGGCCCGATCCGGGCTTCAAGCCCGTGATCGCCTTCCTCAGGCGGCTCCACGTGCGCGCGAGCGATTCCGGCAGCACCTTGGTCTCTCCCACCACCGGCATGAAGTTCGTGTCCCCGTTCCAGCGCGGCACCAGGTGCAGATGCAGGTGTCCGGGGAATCCGGCGCCTGCGACCCGCCCGACGTTGGCGCCGTAGTTGACGCCATGCGGGCGATACTCAGCCGCCAGCGCACGCTCGCCCAGGGCCACCAGGTCGAGCACATCCGTCCGCTCGTCGGCGCTCAGCTGACCGAACCGGGCGGCGTGACGGGCGACCGCGACCATCAGGTGCCCGGGATTGTACGGGAAGCGGTTGAGCATGAGGAACGCATGAGACCGCCGGGCCAGGACGAGCCCTCGCCGATCGTCACGCCGGCCCGCCGTGTGGCAGAACAGGCAGCCACGCGGCTTGTCCGCCTTCGCGATGTAGGTCATGCGCCATGGCGCCCACAGGTGGTCCATCCCGGCATCGCGCGGCATGTTACCTCTGTCCCGGCTCCGGGCCCAACCCACCCTCGCGCCGGGCGTGGATGCGCTCGACCTCGGCCAGCTGGTCCGGCGTATTGATGCCCAGCAGCTCGCGCCAGTCCTCGGCGCACAGGACCTCGGCCCGATGCCCGGCGTCCTGGATCAGCGACAGCGTGTCGGTCAGGTAGTACTCGCCCTGCGCGTTCTGGGTGGTGAGGCGGTCCAGCACCGCCTCGAGCACCGGATAGCGGAAGGCGTAGATCCCCGAGTTGATCTCGTCGATCGTCTTCTGCGCGGGGGTCGCGTCGCGCTCCTCCACGATGCTGACGCGCCCGCTCACGGCGTCGCGCACCATGCGACCGTAGCCCGAAGCGTCCGGCACCCGGGTCGAAAGCACGGTCACCGCCGCCCCGCTTGCGGCATGATGGTCGAGGAGCGCCCGCAGGGTGGCGCCGCGCAGCAGCGGTGTGTCGCCGCAGACGACCAAAAGCGTGCCGGTGAATCCGGCGAGCGCCGGCCGCGCCATCCGGATCGCGTGACCGGTGCCGCGCTGCTCCGCCTGGATCACCCACTCGATCCCGGGATCCTGGAACACCTCGCGGACGCGCTCGCGCTGGTGCCCGATGACGACCAGCACCCGGCCGACGCCGGTCTCGTCGAGTGCCGCGAGCACGTGCGCGAGCATCGGCTGCCCGCACATCGGGTGGAGCACCTTGGCGAGGTCGCTGTTCATGCGCGTGCCCTGGCCGGCGGCGAGGACGATCGCGGCGGTGTCGGGCCTGGCGTGGGCGTTCACCGCGGGCCCCACTCGATGTTGTCGATCAGCCGCGCGCGACCGACCCGGGCGGCCACGGCGACCAGCACCCGTCCGCGCACGCGCGTCAGCGGCTCGAGGCGGTCCGCGTCCACGACCGCCACGTAGTCCTCACGCACCAGCGGGAACGCGCGCCAGGCCTGGCGGACGGCGGCGCGGATGCGGGCCGCCGAGCGCTCGCCCGCGCGCAGCCTCGCGCGCGCCGCCGAAAGACCTCGCCAGAGCGCCACCGCCTGGCGGCGCTCCTCGCCCGCGAGGTAGGCGTTGCGCGACGAGAGCGCGAGCCCGTCGCGCTCCCGCACGGTGGGCGCCCGCCGTACGCGCACCGGCAGATCGAGATCCCGGACCATGCGTTCGACCAGCCGGGCCTGCTGGGCGTCCTTCTGTCCCAGCCAGAGGATGTCGGGGGCCACGACGTTGAGCAGCTTGAGGACCACCGTGGCGACGCCGATGAGATGGCCGGGGCGAGAGGCGCCCTCGAGGACCTCGTCCATGCCGGCGACGCGCACACGCGTCCGATGGCCGGGCGGATAGAACTCGCCTGCGTGCGGCTCCCACAGGAGATCCACCCCCGCCGACCGGAGCAGCGCGCGGTCGCGCCGCACCGGCCGCGGATAGCGCCGGTAGTCCTCGCGCGGGCCGAACTGGAGCGGATTCACGAACACGCTCGCGACCACCCGGTCCGACGCGCGCCGTGCGCGGGTGACCAGGCTCAGGTGCCCCTCGTGGATGGCCCCCATCGTGGGCACGAACGCCACGCTCCGGCCGCGCCGCCTCCAGCCCGCCACCGTGTGGCGCACCGTGGCGGGGCGGTGCGTGCGCAGCATCAATAGGACTCCGCGTCCGAGGGGAAGCGCCGCGCCCTGACGTCGGCCGCGTACCGGCTGAACGCCTCGCGCATGGCTTCGCCGAGTTCGGCGTAGCGCCGGACGAACTTCGGCTGGTGGCCGAGGTAGAGACCGAGCAGGTCGTGACTCACCAGCACCTGTCCGTCGCACTGGGGCCCGGCGCCGATCCCGATCGTGGGGATGCCGATCGCGCGCGTGACCAGATGGCCGAGCCGGGCGGGGATGCCCTCGAGCACCAGGGAGAAGCACCCGGCCTGCTCGAGCAGTCCGGCCTCGCGGATGAGGCGCTCCTGGTCGGCCTCGCCGCGCGCCTGCACCTTGTATCCACCGAAGGCGAGCACCGACTGGGGGGTGAGCCCGAGATGCCCCATGACGGGGATCCCGGCCTCGACCATGCGCCGGATCGCGGGCGCCACGCGTTCGCCGCCTTCCAGCTTGACCGCGTCGGCGCCGCCCTCCTTGACCAGCCGTCCGGCGTTCAGCACCGCCTGCTCGTCGCTCACCTGATAGGACATGAACGGCATGTCGGCCACGACCAGCGCCGAGGGCCTGGCGCGCGCGACCGCGCGGGTATGATGCAGGATATCCTCGACCGTGACCGGGAGCGTGCTGTCGTATCCGAGGACGACCGTCCCCAGGCTGTCCCCGACCAGCAGGATCTCCACCCCCGCCTCATCGGCGATGCGGGCGGTCGGGAAATCGTACGCCGTGACGACGACGATCGGATCGCCGCGGCGCTTCATCTCGATGATGCGCGGGGCGGTCCACCGCGGGCGCGGCGAGCGCGTCCCCCCGGCCGGAGTTGTGGCGCCGGGCTTGTCGCCCGGGGCGGGGCGTTCGGCGCTCATGTCGCCTGCCCCTTCTCGATCGGCGCGTAGTACACGGTCCCTCCGCGGTGGGTGCGGATGCGCTTGAGCAGATCCTGGAAGTCGTCCGGATCGTTCACGAAGTCGATGCCGTTGGTGTTGACCACCAGCAGCGGCGCTTCCAGATAATGGAAGAAGAAGTGATTGTACGCTTCGTTGAGCGCCGCGATGTAGGCGCGATCCATGTCCTTCTCGAACGGCCGGCCGCGCTTGGCGATACGCTCCAACAGGGTCTCGGTCGAGGCCTGTAGGTAGACCACGACGTCCGGCCGGGTCACCTCGAGCTCCAGCCAGCCGACCACCTTCTCGTAGAGCGCCAGCTCCCGCTCCGACAGGTTGAGTCCGGCGAAGATGCGGTCCTTCTGAAACAGATAGTCCGACACCATCCGCTCGCTGAACAGGTCCATCTGGCGCAGCGAGCGCTGCTGCTGGTAGCGGCTGAACAGGAAGTGCATCTGGGTCTGGAAGGCGAACTGCTCGCGGTCCCGGTAGAAGTCCTTTAGGAACGGATTCTCCTCGACCTCCTCCAGGACGAGCTTGGCCTGGAGCTGCTCGGTGAGCAGCCGGGCGAGACTGGTCTTGCCCGCCCCGATCACGCCTTCGACGACGATGTAGCGGTTGTCCGCCATCCTAATTGAGCAATCGGCTGCCGCGCTTCACCGGAGGTCTCGTCTTGAGCGAGGTGAGATGGGTGATCAGCGTCTCGCCTGTCACCGGGTGGATCAGCATGGGGTCCAACTCGACCAGGGGCACCAGCACGAACGAGCGACGGATCAGTTCGGGGTGCGGCACCTGGAGGTCCTCCTCGTCCACCACGAGATGGCCGTAGAGCAGGAGATCCAGATCGATCGTGCGCGGCCCCCAGCGGGCCGTGCGTGTCCGCCCCAGGCGGCGCTCGATCAGGAGCAGGTTCCAGAGCAGCTGCCGCGCGGTCAGCTCGGTCTCGAGCTCGGCGACCGCGTTGAGGAAGTTGGGTTGTTCGACATCGCCGGCCGGCTCCGAGTCGTAGAGCGACGAGGCGCGCACCAGCCGGCTCGCGGGCAGGCGCGCAAGATCATCGAGCGCCAGACGGATCTGCGCCTCGCGTTCTCCCAGGTTGGACCCGAGTCCGATATAGGTCTTCACGCCTTGCGCTCCCGGACCACCTCGATGATCGCCCGGCCCCCGGTCGTCCACCCCAGGTTCTGCTTGGCGATGCGCACCCGCACCCGCCGCACCGCGAACCGGCTCAGGATGGTCTCCGCCGTCTCCGCGCCAAGGCGCTCCAGCAGGTGAAAACTGTTCTGCTCCACCACCTCGCGCACCGTGTGGTAGAGCTGGTCGTAGTCGACCGCGTCACCCAGCTTGTCGCTGGTCTCCGCGCGGTCGTCGGTCGGTTCCAGCTCGAGATCCACCTCGAGACGCTGGCCGGCCTCCTTCTCGTAGGGTCGCGCGCCGTGGTGACCGAAGACCGACAGACCCTCGAGACGGATGGTGGCCAACCGACGCCTCCGATATCAAAGGGGCGGACGGCCGGATGGGCCGACCGCCGTCATTATTGAGGCAGTCATGTGCTGTCGGGCGAGTCTAGCCCGAACTAATCATGAAACGCCAGCCGAGAACGCGAGATGGTGGCCGGCCGCAAGGCGCGGGCTCGGGCCCCACCGCAGACGTGTCGAGAGACACGTCGAGGAGCGCCCCGAGCCCGCAACGCAGCGGACGGACGCCAGATCGCGTTCGCAGGCGGCGGGCTCATGAATAGTTCGGGCTAGGGGCCGGTCTGGGGCCGGTCAAGCTCGGTGGCCGCCCGGCGCTGGAGCACGAAGAAACGGTCTCGCGTGGAGGTGTAGAACTCGCCCGCGAGGCCGGTCTTGAGCGCGCGACCATACGCGGCCAGCGCCTCGTCCACGAGCCCCATCGCCTCGTAACCCCGCGCGAGCCACGCCAGATCCGGGTTGGCGCGTGAGATGCCGGCGGCGACCGCGAACTCGAACGTGGCCTCGCGCCCGCGACCGAGATCGAGCAATGCCCGGCCCATCGCGCGGTGGGGCTCGGCCTCCCACGGCTCGCGCAGAGCGGCCCGCGCGAGCGGGATGAGCG
>JBKJXJ010000091.1:0-9782 GCA_046716125.1 Candidatus Eiseniibacteriota bacterium | reverse complement strand
CTCTCACCGCCCACGTGTGGCCGCACTGCGCACAGCGATAGGTGACGTGGTGGGCCAGGACGGGAGGTCCGTCGACGGCATCGAACGCGACCTTCTGCGAGGAGCGGTGGATCGGCTTGATCGACGGCGCACGGCATTCCGGATTCGCGCAGTTTCCCGGCACTGGAACCGACATGATTTCCTCCCCTTAAGAGGTCTCGAACCGGTCGGCGGGCCGGCGAGGACATCGTGTCCTCGCGAAGGCCCGGGACTGGCTGCAGGGGGAATGCAGCCAGATTGATGCCACCCGGACGATCGCTTCGCAATTGATGCGCATGCTATTGGCGGAGTTCGAGTTGACCTTCGCGTCGACCGGACGTCGGGCGGCCGATGCGCGAGACCTTTGAAGCGCAAGCGGGACAAGCCTTCAACGCCTGGCAGAATCTTCAAGGACGACGGGTTGCGATGAAGGCTCGGACGACCTGCCAGGGGCTGCGGGTTTGCCCCTCGGCGGGCGGCGGTCGAGCCGGCTCCGCGGCACCGTTCCCACGGGAACGCAGCCTTCTCTCGCGACACGCACCGCCTTATGATTGCGAGCCGGTCGCTCCAGAAGGACCGACGGGGAGGTCCTCTCGGCGCTCGCGTCACGACCGTCATGGGCGCGAGCAGCCTCCCGGGCGTCTTTAGATCGGAGGTTCGCCTGAAGCGCCTCGCGGCACCGGCCATGGCCACGATCGTGACCCTCGTCCTGCTCGGTTCTGCGCCGCCCGCACACGCGCAGTTCGGCGCGCTCCCGTCCCCGTTCTCCAAGCTGACGGGCGGGTATCTCTGGGGATCGCTCGGATTTCGCGACGCCGCCCATCCCGAACGGCTCACCCTCGACGACGACCACCCGTTCGTGCGAGGTGGTTTCGCGGCGTTGCTCGGACCGTTCGGTGGACAGCCCGACACGACCGTCACGCTCGACTCGGTGCGTACCGCGGTGGAGTGGGTCCCGGGCAGGGCGAGCACGCCGGGCGCGACGCGAGTGGATACGATGCGCACCGTGCATGCCGTGCGCAGCCACCACACGCTCCCCGGGCGCGACGGCTGGGTCTCGCTCGCCGTCGGCTACCAGCATTCGGGGGCATACCACGTCGACGTTCGAGACGACCGCGGGACGCTCGCCTCGACGTTTCCGGTCGGCGGTCTCTACCTCAGCACATGGTTCGGTCCGTTCCCGATCTGGCGCGGGTCGAGATCGACCTTCTGGTACGCCACGCTGGGGGCGAGCCTGTCGCAGTTGAAGGAGGCCAACGGCATCTCCGACAGCACGCTGGTGCGCTTCGATACGGAGCGGACGCTGGCGCCGGAAGCGTCCTTGCTGGTGGGCTGGCGCGTCCACCGCGGCGTGCGCTTGATCGGTGGGGTCGGTGTGCAGCACATCCGCTGGTCGTCGATCCGCTACCGCGCGCCGTCCGAACTTCCCCTGTCCGATCCGGTCCTGCGACGGCTGCCCGAGGAGTTCCGCCTCACCTCGGTGCACGTCAATCTGGGAGTGAGCTTCGACGCCGGCGATCTATTCGGGAAGTGAGCCGAGTCGCCCTCGGGTCCGGCCGTTCACCCCACATTGTTCCAGGCCGGGAGCGGGTGCCGGATGGTGCCGAAGGCGAAGCACGCAGACAGCCCGCCGCCGAAGCCGAACAGGCCGAACTTCCGGCCCACCGAGAGCTCGTCGGGATTGAGCGCCAGGGCCAGTGGGATCGATGCGCTCGTCGTGTTGCCGAATCGGCCGCAGGCATCCAGCACCTGACCGCGAAGCCCGCGCTCGCGCCAGAGCTTCACGATGGATCCGTTGAGTGTGAGGTTGGCCTCGTGCAGGCTGACCAGGTCGAGCTGGTCAAGGCTCCATCCGGCCTTCGCCAGGGCTGCATCGACGGCGGGACCGCCGATGAAAGGGACGAGGATCCGCCGGACCGCGGCGCCATCCATCGCCAGCCGATGCTTGCCATGGTCGGTCTCCTGCCGGGAAGGCGAGGGCCATCGCGACCCGCCGGCGGGGGTGCAGACGACGCCCGCCTCGCTGCCGTCCAGCCAGCTCCAGAACTGCGCCGGCGAGAACCAGTCCTCCGCCTCGGGGACGGCGCTGCACAGCGTCGCGGTGCCGGCATCGCCGAGCACGGTGGCGAAGCCGCGATCGCGCCAGTTGATCGCCGCGCTCATCCGGTCGGCGCCGATCAGCACGATCCGTCGCGCCAGGCCGGAGCGGATCAGCGCGTAGCACAGCATCAGCGAGGTCACCCAGCTGCTGCACGCCAGTGAGACGTCGGCGCCGATGATCTCGCGCGGGGCGGGTCCCTGCCAGATCGGGATGCCCAGCTCGCGCTGGAGCAGGGCCGCATCCGGCGGACTGTAGAGGTAGGACGGGGTGACACTTCCGAACACGATCGCGTCCACATCGCTCGAACCCAGGCCGGAGCGCTCGAAGAGTTGACGGGCCGCCCGGGCCGCGAGGTCGATCGTGCCCTCGCCCTCGGCGCAGAAGCGCCGCTCCGAGAATCCGATGAACCGGCGCACCCAGCGGTCGCTGGTCTCGAAGAGCTTGATCTCCTCGGGGCTCAGCTCGCCGTCCCCGGTGACGCGGGAGCGCATGCGCTCGAGCCTGAGGCGGGCGGCCACGCGCGCGTTGCTCCACACCTGCTCCGGCGCATACGCGGAAATGCCATCGAGGCGCATGCCGTGGAGGATGGAACTCAAACCGGCTCTCTCAATGCAGGTCGCTCCGGGCTCACGTCATCGGCAGATGTGCCGCTTGAGACCGGGAGTCTAGCGCGAAACCCGCCCGCGGGTGGAGGGGGGCGAGGGATCGGGCGGAGCGGGGCTCCCGCCGGGGCGGGGCCCTCGAAACCCGGTCAGCGCAGCAGCAGGGCTTTCCCGGCCCCCGCGACCGAACGGCCGTTGATCGCCATGCGGTAGAAGTAGGTGCCGTGCGGGAGCGACAAGCCCCCGCCGTCACGCCCGTCCCACGTCATCTGATGCTCGCCCGCGGGCGTTCCGGCGCCGTCCAGTTGACGGACCTGGCGACCGCTCAGGTCCCAGATGTCGATCCGGATGTCCGCCGCTTCACTCAGGCGGAACGGGATGGAGGCCCTCGGGCGCATCGGATCAGGCCAGGCGATGTCCAGCGCTTGCTCCTGAGCCGGCCCGGACAAGGACGCCGCGACCAGCAGGAATCGACCATCCAGGAAGAGGATGTAGCCGGGCAGCTGGAATCCGGGCGCGATGGCCGGTTGGGCCCAGGCCGGACCAGGGATGAGAACGCCGGCGAACAGCCCGGAGAGGACGGCCCACGTGCGGACAATACCGATGCGGGTCATGGAAGCGCTCCTGGTGATCACGCGGGGATGCGGGCCGGGGCGCCTGCACTCCGGGAGTGCGAATCCCGTGCCGGATCGTGGAGCGTGGGCGCAGTGACGGGCCAAGCGGTTACGGGGTTCGATCGCGGCCCGGGGACGCGGTCCAGGGGGAGATCCCCCGCGGCTCGGGGCAACGCCCGCAGGGCCGGGAGCGCGATGTATGCGCCGATCGGCGAGAGCCTTTCCCACTACACAGCCTGCCCCTGCACGACTCCGGTGTCGCCGATGGGCGGCTCTACTACGTGATGCCGTACATCGCGGGAGAGTCGTTGCGCGTACGCACCTGGAAGAGGGTCTCGGGCTGGCAGGGGAACTGGGAGACCGCTATCTTGTCTCCCTCGGCCTCAACGCGCTAGCGGAGCTTCACCGGGCGCAGGGGGACCTGGCCTCGGCCCAGCGCTTCTACGAGGAGGCCCTGGCGCTCGATCGCGAGTTGGGGGATCACCTGGACATCGCCATCAACCTGGTCAATCTCGCGAGGGCGGAGGTTGGCCGGCAGGCGGGAGGGCGTGCGCGCGAGACGCTGCTCGAGGCCCTCGCCATCGCCGAGGTGCGCCACTGGCTGGAGTCGGGGATGCCGAAGGGATGACCCGCCTCCTGCGGCGGGCCGCGCTGTTCGCAGGGCTCCTCCTGGGCACACGCTGGACGGCCGGATGGCCCGCGGACTTCGCGGCCTACCCGCTGCTCGGAGTCCTCCCGGGCCTGGCGCTCTCGGACACCCTCCTGCCCGCGGCATCCCGCTTCGCACGACTCTCCCTTGCCCTTGCTCTGGCCCCGCTGGTCGTGGCCACGGCGGGATGGCTCCTGCTCGGCGCCGGTCTTGAGCTTCCACGCGCGGCCTGGGCGATCGCATGGGCGGGGGGCCTGCTGTGGATCGCTGCGGGCGCGCGGCGGCCCAGGCTCGTCGCGGCGGATGAGGAGAGCGAGGAGACCGGGGTCCCCCGCCTGGCCTGGGCGCTGGCTTTGGGGCTCGGTCTCGTCGTCCTCCTGCCGCCGGTGCTCAACCCGTACATCGCCGTGCGCGGCGACACCTGGACCCACGCCGGCATCGTCATGCGGATTCTGGATCGTGGTCTCCCGCCCGAGGACCCGCGGTTCGCCGGCATTCCGCTGCACTACGTCTGGTTCTATAACCTCTTCATCGCGATGATCTGCGGCCTGCGGGGTGGCGGGCCGTTCTCGTTCATGACCTGCCTGAACGGCGCCACGGCGTTCGCGACCGTCGGGCTGACGACCCTCCTCGCCCTGCGCGTGTGGCGGACGCCGGAAGCCGGTCGGGGGGCCGCCCTGCTGGCGGTCTTCGGCCTCAACGCCGGCGCGTTTCTATTGTGGCCATTGCGGCTGGTCCTCGCGTTCACCGGCGAAGTCCGGAGAGTGGACGAGGTGGCGCGTCAGATCCGTACCACCCATGTCGGCGAAGCCTGGGTCACGCACACGCTCGCCGCGCCGTTCGCCCACATGGTGAACCTGCTCGACAAGCTCATGGTGGGCAGCCCGCTCGGCTACGGCTACCTGCTCATGATCCTCCACCTGTGGGCCATGGCGCGCTGGTTGGAGCGTGGGCGGGCGCTGGACCTCTTCTGGCTCGCCGCCGCAGCCGCGGGGATGATGCTGTTCCACGGCGTGGTCGGGCTGTCGGTGATCCCGGTCTGGCTCGGCACGCTCGGACTGACGCTCCTGCTGCGCTTCCGGGCGCCATGGCTGGGCGGAGCGGGACGGCTCGCCGCCGCGGTCGCGGCCACCCTGGCCGGCGGACTCGCGGCCACGCCCTACATGATCTCGGTCGCGAGCGGGTGGGCGCCCGGGACATCGGGACTGCGCCACAGTTACCTCGCGCCCGATCCGATCATGCCCTGGACGTTCGCCACCGCCGGCGCGTTCGCCCTGTGGTTCGCCGCGCGGCCGCTGCTTCGCGCCTGGAGCGAGGGTGCTTCGACCCGGGCCGTCATCGGACTCTACCTGCTCGCCATGATCGTGTTCGGCTGCCTGGTGCGACTGCCTGAGGACAATCAGGTCAAGTTCGTGTACCAGGCCTTCGTCCCCGCGGTGGTCCTCGCCGCGGCGGGATTCCAGGTCTGGGTCGCACCGCTCCTGCGCCGGCCGGGCGCGGCCGCGCTGCTCGCCCTCGTGTTCCTCGTGCCGCCGCTCGTCACGCTGCACGGATACATCCTCGATCCGGCGCGCGACCCTGACGCGAACGTCGTCGAGCCTCGCGGCGAGGCGGAGTGCCATCGCTGGATCCGGGAGCGCACCCTGGTCGATGCGATCATCGTGGACAGCCACTACCGCAATGTGGTCATGGTGAAGGGCCGGCGCCCGCTCTACCTCGGGACCTCGAGCGGCCCGGAGCGGGCCGCCTTCCCGATGGACCAGGTCCTGGAGCGCCGGCGGGTGACCGCCGATCTCTACGGAGCGGCCGCCGCCCTCGATGAGGACGTCTCGTCCCTCGAACGTCTCGGCCGGCCGATCTACGTGATCTTCCGCCCCGAGGAGGACGTCGAGTCTTCCGGCGCGTGGGCGAAGCTCGACGCCAGGCGCGATCGTTTCGAGGTGAGCTACGATCGCGAGGGCTATCGAGTGCTGCGACTGATCCCACGGCGAGGTGCGGGTTGATGGTCACGTCGGGTGCCGGTGTTTCAGGATTCGGTCGGCTCGCGGGCCGCCCGGGTGCGGTCCTCGGCCTCATCTTCGCGGTGGCGCTGGCGGCGCGGCTCCTGGCGCTCCCGGGCTCCACCGAGCGCAGCATGGACCCCGACAGCGCCCATCTCCTCAACGTCGCCCGCTGCCTCGAGCGGGGGCAGGGCTTCTCGAATCCCGGCGCGTGGCCGGCGTGGATGAAGCCGGAGCGCCTGCCCATGCCTGAGACCTTCAAGGAGCCGGGGTATCCCTTTGCCATCGCCGCGATCGCGCCGCGGGTGGGCGGTGAGTTCCGTGCGGGCGTGCTGATCTCGCTGCTGGCGGGACTTGCGCTGCCGCTCGCGCTGTTCTTCCTCGCCCGTAACCTCGGGCTCGATCGCCCCGAAGCGATGCTGGCGGCGCTGCTCGTCGCCGTGAACCCGCTCGCCATCTTCATGTCGGTCCGCGTCACGGTGGACGCGCCGTTCCCCGCCCTTCTCACCATCGCCTTCGCCCTGGCGGCGTGGCGCCCCGCCGTGGCGCCCCGTCCGCTCTGGTCGGACGCGCTCACCGGGGCCGTCGTGGGACTGGCGTTCATGGTGCGCGGGCAGACCCTGACCGCACTGCCGGCGATGGCGCTCATGCTCGCCATGCGGCGCCCGCGCGCGGGCGCGCTCCGCGGGGGCGCGGTCGCCGCCGTGGCCGCGGTCCTCACCGCCTCGCCCTTCCTGCTCCGGAATCTGCGGCTGTTCGGCGTCCCGTTCCACAGTGATGTCGGCGCCTACGGGATCTGGCCCTACGTGGACCAACTCGCGTTCTCGCACGGTCTGGACCGGCCGCCCGCGCCGATCACCTTCGCCCTCGCCCACCTGCCCGAGGTGCTCCGGCACATGCTGGAGAGCGCCGCGAGGTTCGCCGTGTTCGTGCTGCCGCGCGACATCGCCGGCAATCCGGTATGGCTGCCGGCGCTCGGGGTCGGGGTGCTCCTCTCGCTGGGACGCTGGCGCAGCTTCATCACCCCGTGGGCCTATGTCGTTCCGACCCTGCTCTTCATCTTCGCCGTCCACTGGGACTCCCGCTACTTCACCGCCTCGCTGCCGTTCTGGGCGATGCTGACAGCGGTCGGCGCGGTGTGGATCGCGCGGGCGCTCGGCGACCGGCCGGTGTGGGGTCCGGTCCGCGGCCGGCACGTCCTGCTCGCCGCCGCGGTGATCGCATCGGCGATCCAGATCGAGACCGCCCGGCGGACCGTGGCGCGGCTCCTGTCCCCCGAGATCGAGGCGGCGATCGCCGAGGCGCCATTCCTAAAGTCGCGTCTCGCGCCCGACGAGGCGGTGATGGTGGTGACGACCTCGTTCTACTCGTGGTTCGCCGATCGGCCCTCGGTCCACCTCGTGATCGCGGACGAGGCGCGCTTCGCGGAGACGGTGCGTCGGCTGCGGGTGCGCTACGCCGCGCTCCCGACCAGCCGCCTCGCCGAGTTCGCGGAGCGCTTCCCTGAGCGCAGGCTGCCCGGTATCCTGACGGTCGACCACGAGGATCCGGCGCGGGACGTGACCGTGTTCGAGGTGCTGGCACCGGGGGTCGCTGGAGTCGCCCGTGAGGGATTCCCTGGCGTCCGACGCAAAGGAGGGAGAGATGGGCGGGACTGACTACGACGCGATCGTGGTGGGCGCGCGCTGCGCCGGATCACCGACCGCGATGCTGCTGGCTCGGAAGGGCTACCGGGTCCTCGTCGTCGATCGGGCGACGTTCCCGAGCGACACGATCTCGACCCATCTCGTCCATCCGCCGGGGATTGCGGCCCTCGATCGATGGGGCCTGCTCGATCGGCTGGTGGCGACGGGATGCCCGGCCATCCACGAGTATGCGTTCGACATGGGACCCTTCGTGATCTCTGGGGCGCCTGGGAAGCCCGAGTTCCCGATCGCGTACGGCCCACGACGCACTGTGCTGGACAAGCTGCTGGTGGATGCCGCATCCGAGGCGGGTGCGGAAGTGCGTGAAGGATTCAACGTCGAGGAGATCGTCATCGAGGGAGGCCGCGTGACCGGGATCCGTGGCCGGTCCGAAGGGGGGCAGCCGGTCTCTGAGCGTGCCCGTGTCGTCATCGGAGCCGACGGATCGAACTCGTCCGTCGCGCGCGCCGTGACCCCCGAGCAGTACCACGAGCGGCCACGACTCCAGGCGGGCTACTACACCTACTGGAGCGGGTTGCCGATGGACGGCCGGTTCGAGGCCTACGACCGCGATGGCCGGGGCTGGGCGGCGTGGCCCACGAACGACGATCTGACACTCCTCATCGTCAGCTGGCCGATGGCGGAGTTCGAGTCCAACAAGCAGGACATCGAGGGCAACTACCTCGCGACACTCGACTGGGCCCCCGAGTTCCGGGATCGCGTTCGCGCGGCCAGGCGGGAGGAGCGGTATGTCGGCGCTGCGATCCCGAACTTCTTCCGCAAACCCTTCGGCCCAGGCTGGGCGCTGGTTGGGGACGCGGGATACACGCGCGATTTCATCACCGCCCAGGGGATCTCGGATGCCTTCCGGGATGCGGAACTGTGCGTCACCGCGGTGGACGAGTCGCTCTCCGGCGCCCGCCCATTCGACGAGGCGATGGGAGCCTGCCAGTCCGCGCGCGATACGCGTGTCCTGCCCATATACGAGTTCACCTGTCAGTTCGCCATGCTCGCACCGCCGACGCCCGAGATGCAGGAACTGCTCGCCGCCGTCCACGGGAACCAGGCGGCCATGGACGGGTTCGCGCAGGTCGTCTCCGGGGTGACGTCGCCCGCCGACTTCTTCTCACCGGACAATGTCGGACGTATCTTCGCCGGGCGGTAGCACGCTTCGACCCCGATCGGGAGGAGTGGTGATGGATTGCACCCAGCAGGTCTTCGAGGACGACGGCCGGCCCGTCGCCCGAGCCTATCTCACCAACGAGAGCTTCCTCGTCTCGACACCGCTTCCCGTCCTGAGGACGTAATAGTAGACCCCGCTCGCGAGACGCCCGGCCATGAAACGCGCCTCGTGCGGACCCCGGTCCTGCCGCCCGTCCACCAGTGTCGCGACCTCGCGGCCGGACACGTCGTAAACCTTGAGCGAGACGTGGTCGGCCCGGGGCAGCACGTAGGCGATCGTCGCCGAGCGGCTCGCGGGGTTGGGATGGCTCTGGCTCAGCTCGACGCGCTCGCGACGACCGGTGCTCCCGTCGTCCACGGCGACCAGCGACGGGAAGGTCGTCGTGAACACGCCACGCGCGTGGGTCCCGATCGCGAGTGTGCGGTCCGAGGCGCGATAGTCCATGTAGCCGATGAGGATGTTGCCGACCGTCGTCCCGCCCTCCTGGACCCAGGCCGTCGAGCCGCCTGAGAGCGTCGTGGTCGAGAGCACGCCGATGCTCGTCCCCAGGAAGATCTGAAGCGTCCCGTCGATGTAGAACATGGATGCCCAGCGGACCGACGGCCCCGACGCTCCCGCGAGGTTGCCCTCCACGTCCGTCCAACTCGCCCCGCCGTTCGTCGTGAACCAGAGGCTCGGGAAGTTGTAATTGCCGAAGGCGATCAGGGCCCGGTTCGAATCCGTCGGGTCCACGGCGATGCATCGGACGAATCCGCCATACGCCGTGCCGCCGTTCAGCCCCGGCGGCGTGATGTTCGTCACCGTCGGGGTCGCTGTGTGGGCGTTGTCGGCCCGCATCACCAGTCCGTCGACCGTTCCGTAATAGAGCACATTCGGATTGGCCGCGGTCGAGATCCCGAGCGCGGTGATCCGTCGCGTGTAGCCCGAGCC
>JBKJXJ010000090.1:0-12001 GCA_046716125.1 Candidatus Eiseniibacteriota bacterium | reverse complement strand
CAACGCGCGCGCGGCGCGGGTATCACCCCCGCGCGGCGCGCGTTTTGCGCCTTCGTTCCCCCGCTACAGATGACGCATCCGCGGGCCGCCGTGGCGGCGGTGTCCCTCGCGCATGTGTCCCATCATCCCGCCCCGGTGCTCGCGCATGAGCTTCTGCTGCGCCGGGGTGAGCATGGCGCGGGCTTCGAGCATGCTCGCGACGTGGGCCTTGCGCAGCGTCGCCCGCAGCGAGGCGACCCGGTCGATCTGGACGTCGATCGCCCGCTGGTCGGGCTTGTCGGCGCGCATGAGCTTGCGCAGGTCGAGCGAGGCGATGCGCAGATCGCCGTGCACCGGGATCGCCGCCCGCGCCTGGCGGTCGTGGATGTCGGCGAGCTTCGACTTCTGATCGTCGGTCAGGTTGAGCTTCTGCCGAAGCTCGGCGCCTTTGGGTCCGCCCCGGCGCATGCCGGCGCCCGGACCCTTGCCGTGCCCCATCGCTCCGCCCTGACCATGCATCCCCGAGCCGCCGTGGTCCGCGACATCGGCCGCCAGCAGCAGATCCAGTCCGCCGAGATCCTCCAGATCGGCCGCCTCGCGCACCTCCTCGGCGACCTCCTCGCGCGCGCCCGGCGCCGGCCGCTCCTGCGCCAGCGCGGTCGCGGCGATCGCCGCGATACCGAGGGCCACCGCCATGCTCCAGCTCAGCCACTTCGTCCTCATGATCGTGTTCCTTTCTCCAGGGCCAGGGACGTCACGGGCGGTCGTGCGATCGCGGACCGCGGGACCACATCCCGCCGCGCCGCGACCGTTCGAACCGCTGTTCCATTTCCTTCCATCGTTCCCGCTGTTCGGGGGTGAGCTCGTGCCCGATCCACACGTGCATGCTCTCGCGCGCCGCGGCGTGCTCGGCACGGGCGCGGTCGATCTGCCGCAGGATGCGATCGTGCTGCTCGGGGGTCAGGTCGAGCTCGCGCGCCATCATCGGCAGCATCTTCTCGGGCCGGCCGGGGCCGAGGCGCCGTTCGAAGCGGCCGTGCCCGGCGGATCGGCCGCCCGGCATGGACCCGCGGTGCAGTCCCGGTCCGAAGTGCATGAACAGGATCCCCCCCATGAGCCCGACCGAGCAGCCCACGATGAACGCGGCGGCGGTGGCGATGATCAGCCCACGGGTGCCGTTCACATCCCGCTCCCGCTGTCGGGCACCGTGTCGCCGGCCGGAGTGGGCGCGGCCTCGGGCGTCACGATCTCGGCATCCCGCTCGGCGACCAGCGCATCACCCAGCGAGGCGTACTCCTCGGCGGTGCCGACCGAGGGCCCGGTCGAAAGCATCACGGCGAGCGTCGCCGAGGCGACCAGCAGCGCCAGCGACGCGCCGAGGGCCGCGGGTCGCATCGCCCAGGCGAGCAGGACCGGCACCCGCGGGCGCGCTTCGATGCGGGCGCGCACCCGCGTCCACAGCGCGGGATCGGCGTCGGCGCGCACCGCGCGCAGCATCCGGGTCAGGCCCGGGTCCTCGTCATCGCGATCGTGATCCATCGTAGCCTTACTCCCCACCGAGCGGCCGGAGCGCCGCCTTGAGTGTCGTCCGCGCGCGGAACAGTCGCGACTTCACCGCCGCCACCTTCAGCCCGAGCGTCTCGGCCACCTCTTCGTAGCTCAATCCCAGTCGGTCGCGCAACACCACCGCCTCGCGCTGCTCGGCCGGGAGTGCTTCGATCGCACGTTCGAGTGCCGCCAGCATCCGCTCCTGGTCGATCGCGTGGTCCCAGCCTTCGATCGGCTCCGCCCGCAGCCCCGACTCCGCGAGCGGGTCCATGTCTTCGGGCCGCCCGGCGGAGAACTTCCGCCGCCGGAGCAGGTCGCGGCAGCGGTTGGCGACGATGCGCATCACCCATGTGGTGAGTCCACGCTCGCCGCGGAAGCCCGGTGCTGCGTCGCGGACGCGCAGCAGCGTGTCCTCGACCACATCGGCCGCCTCGTCGGCGTCGCGCAGCATGGTGCGCGCGAGCGTCGTCATCCGGCCGCCCAGCTCCCGATAGAGTTCACCCAGTGCCTCCAGGTCGCGGGCGCGCAGCCGGGCGATGAGTTCCGTTTCGTTCGGGATTCCCAGGCCGGCTCCTCCCCGCGTTCGGTGAATGGACGAATGGGGCGACGGGTAGGTTCTGCCCGCCCACCGTGAGCCCCGCGCGACGCAGCCGCAACCCCCACGAATGGCGCGTTCCCGCGAATCCGCTTGATTCGAGCACAGCCCCTCCCTAGATTTCCAACCTCAAGTCTTCCATGCCTTTATCCGGGGAGGGAGCGTGCCCGTCAGGGGGATCGGCGTGGACGTGGTCAAGGTCGAGCGGTTGGTCGAGTCGCTCAAGCGGTTCGGCGAGCGGATGGAGAAGCGCCTGTTCACCGAGGGCGAGCTGGAGTATTGCCGCCGGCACAAGGATCCGCTCCCGCACCTCGCCGCCCGTTTCGCCGCCAAGGAAGCCGCGTTCAAGGCGATCGGCACCGGCCTCTCGGGCGGAGTGGGCTGGAAGCAGGCCGAGGTCATCCAGCCCGGCGGCCGCGTCCCCGAGCTGCGCTTCACCGGCGTCGCCCTCGAACGCTTCCAGTCCATGGGCTGCACCAGCAGCCACCTCACCCTCTCCCACGACGGCGGCCTTGCCATCGCCTGCGTCGTGATCGAGGGCTGATGGCGACCAAACGCACAGCCGGCACGAGCGCGACCGGCCGGCGGACCAGGGCGCGGCGCCCGAAGACAACCCATTTCCGCCGCGTCCTCATCGCCAACCGGGGCGAGATCGCCGTGCGGGTCATCCGGACGCTGCACGAGCTCGACATCACCTCGATCGCGCTGTTCAGCGAGCCCGATCGCACCGCGCTCCATGTGCTCATGGCCGACGAGGCTTACCCCATCGGCCCGGGGCCCTCGCGCGAAAGCTACCTCGACCTGGAACGCGTGATCGAGACCGCCAGGCGCGTGCGCGCCGACGCCATCCACCCGGGCTACGGTTTCTTCGCCGAGAACGCCCAATTCGCGAAAGCCTGCGAGGAGGCCGGCATCACGTTCATCGGCCCGCGTCCGAAGACCATCGCCGCGCTCGGGGACAAGCTCGCGGCGCGCGACGCCGCACGGGCCGCCAGGGTGCCGCTGGTCCCGGGCAGCCCGGGGACGGTGGACTCGCTCGATGAGGCGCGCGCGGGGGCGCGAAAGATCGGTTACCCGGTCATGCTCAAGGCGGCCGGCGGCGGCGGCGGCAAGGGCATGCGCGTCGTGCGTGACGAGGCCGCCCTCGCCGCCGCCTGGGAGCTGACGCGCGGCGAGGCCCGCGCGGCGTTCGGTGACCCGCGCATGTACATCGAGCGCGCAATCGAGCGGCCGCGCCACGTCGAGGCGCAGATCGTGGCGGACGCGCACGGCCGCGTGGCGTTCCTGGGCGAGCGCGAGTGCTCGGTCCAGCGGCGCCATCAGAAGCTGCTCGAAGAGACCCCGTCCCCCGCCTTCGACGCGAAGACGCGCGCCGCCTTCGGCGCGGCCGCCATCCGCATCGCCAAGCAGGTGGGCTATCTCAACGCCGGCACCGTGGAGTTCATCCTCGACGAGGACGGCAAGTTCTACTTCCTCGAGGTCAACACGCGGCTTCAGGTCGAGCATCCGGTCACCGAGATGGTGACCGGCCTCGACCTCGTGGCCGAGCAGGTGCGGATCGCCGAGGGCGCGCCACTCTCGTTCGGCGATCGGCCGCCGGTGCCGCGCGGCTGGTCCATGGAGGCGCGCATCGTCGCCGAGGACCCGCTGCGCAACTTCATGCCCTCGGTCGGCCGCATCGAGCGCGTGCGCTTCCCGCAGGGGCCGGGCGTGCGGAACGACGCCGGCGTCTATCGGGGATTCGAGATCCCGGTGTTCTACGACTCGCTGCTCTCGAAGCTCATCGTCTGGGGAAGCGACCGCGAGCACGCGCGCCGCCGGATGATGCGCGCACTGGACGAGTTCGTCCTCGAGGGGCCGCACAACAACCTCGGCTTCCACCGCTGGCTGGTCGCGCATCCCGAGTTCGCGGCCGGGAATCTCTCCACCCGCTTCATCGACGAACACTTCAAGCCGGAGGTGCTCGCGCCGGATCGCGAGACCAGCGCGGTCGCGCTCCTCGCCGCGGCGCTCCACGCGCGCGAAGACCGCATGCGCGTGACGCTGCCCGCCGTCAACGGCGGTCGCCGCCCCTGGCGCTGGTCCGAACGCCGCCGCACCGTGGGGCGGACGCGATGAAGCTCTGGGTCACGCTGGATGGCCGCGACGAGGAGGTCGAGTTCCGCACCGAGGGCGACCATCTCTGGCTCGACGTGGCCGGTCGGACGCTGGCGGCCGACTTCCATCGGCTGCCGGACGGCGAGGTGTACTCGCTGCTGGTCGACGGACGCTCGTTCGAGGTGCGCGTGACCCACACCGGCGGGGTGATCGAGGTGACGCATCGTGGGACGACGCTCCCGGTCGAGGTGCGCCATCCGCTCGAGAAGTTCGTCCAATCGAGCCTGCGCGCCTCCGGCGTCGCAGCCGGTGAGACCATCATGGCGCCCATGCCGGGCATCGTGATCGCGATCCGCGTGAAGCCGGGCGAGCGGGTGGAGCCGGGCCAGTCGGTGGCGATCATCGAGGCGATGAAGATGCAGAACGAGCTGATCGCCCAGCGCGGCGGGGTGGTGAGCGAGGTGCGGGTCGCGGAGCGAGCGACCGTCGGAGCCGGGCAGGTCCTCATGAAGCTCTCGGCGGAGCCGGCATGAAGGAGAAGCGCGGGATCGAGACCACCTCCGGCATCCCGATCAAGCCGGTGTACCTCCCCGGCGATCTGCCGGGCGAACTCGAACGCCGCGCCCCCGCTCCGGGCGAGTCGCCCTACACGCGCGGGATCCACCCGACGATGTATCGCACGCGGCTCTGGACGATGCGCCAGTACGCCGGGTTCGGCACGGCGAAGCAGACCAACGAGCGCTTCCGCGACCTGCTCGCGAACGGCCAGACCGGGCTCTCGGTGGCCTTCGACCTGCCGACACAGATGGGCTACGACTCGGACCACGCGCTCGCGAAGGGCGAGGTGGGCAAGGTCGGTGTCGCGATCTCGTGTCTCGCCGACATGGAAGGGTTGCTGGACGGCCTGCCGCTCGCCGAGGTCACGACCTCGATGACCATCAATGCCACCGCCCCCCTGCTGCTCGCGTTCTACGTCGCGGTCGCCGACGCGCGCGGCGTCCCGCGGGGGTCGCTCGGCGGCACGGTGCAGAACGACGTGCTCAAGGAATACATCGCCCGCGGCACCTACATCTACCCGCCCGCGGCGTCCCTCCGGCTCATCACCGACGTGTTCGACTTCACCGCGCGCGAGGTGCCGCAGTGGAACAGCATCTCGGTGAGCGGCTATCACATGCGCGAGGCGGGCGCGACCGCGGTGCAGGAGCTGGCGTTCACCCTTGCCGATGGTCTCGCCTATCTCGACGCGGCGCGCGGACGCGGGCTCGACCTGACGCGCATCGCCCGGCGCATCTCGTTCTTCTTCAACGCCCACAACCACCTGTTCGAGGAGGTCGCCAAGTTCCGCGCCGCGCGGAAACTGTGGGCCGAGCTGCTCACCGAGCGTTTCGGCATCAGCGATCCCGAGGCGCTGAAACTCCGTTTCCACACCCAGACGGCGGGCTCGATGCTCACCGCCCAGCAACCGCTCAACAACGTCGTGCGCACGACGGTCCAGGGCCTCTCCGCCATCCTCGGCGGCACCCAGTCGCTCCACACCAACTCGTTCGACGAAGCGCTCGGCCTGCCGTCGCGCGAGGCGGCACTGCTCGCGCTGCGCACCCAGCAGGTGATGGCCCATGAGAGCGGCGTCGCCGAGACCGCGGATCCTCTGGCGGGCTCGTACTACGTGGAGTCGCTCACCGCCGAGGTGGAGCGTCGCGTGCGCGAGCTGCTGAACCGGATCGACGCGATGGGCGGCATGCTCGCCGCGATCGAGACCGGATGGGTGCAGGGGCAGATTCACGAGTCCGCCTATCGCTGGCACCGCGAGGTCGAGTCGGGCGAGCGGCCGGTCGTGGGCGTCAACCGGTTCGCCGAGGACGCTTCTGACGCGGTGCCGCCCTTCAAGCACGACCCGCGCATCGAGCGATCGCGTGCGAGGGCGCTGGCGACCTGGCGTGCGGAGCGGCCGGCGGCGCCCTGCCGGAAGGCGCTCGAGCGGCTCGAACGCGAAGCGCGCGGCAGCGAGAACCTGATGCCCGCGATCCTCGAGGCGCTGCTCGCACAGGCGACGCTGGGCGAGGTGTGCGACACCATGCGAGGAGTCTTCGGGACCTACAAGCCGGAGCACCGGCTGTGATCGGGCCGGACGACGTGACCGGCCTCTCCCACATCGCGATCGCCGTGCGTGACGCCGATCCCCTGGCCGCCATCCTGGTCGGCGCGCTCGGCGCCACGCGTGGCGCCGAGGAGCTGCTGGACAACGGAGCGCTGCGCGTGGTGTTCGTACATCTCGGCCCGGTCACCCTCGAGCTGCTCGAGCCCCGCTCGCCGGATCACACGGTGGCGAAGTTCCTCGAGAAGCGCGGCGAGGGCCTGCACCACGTGAGCCTCGAGGTCGGCGACATCGAGCAGGCGCTCGCGGGCTGCCGGGCGGCCGGGGTCAAGCTCATCGACGAAGCCCCGCGCGCGGGCGCACACGGAACGCGTATAGCGTTCCTGAGCCCGAAGAGCCTGGGCGGGGTGTTGGTCGAGCTGTGTCAGGAGAAACCTGGGGACAAGCACCCCTGAGTTGGCTATCGTTTCCTGGCCGTCGCATCCTCCGTGGCCGGGCCGGCGGGCGCGCGATTCCGACGCGGAGGTCTTCATGCATCGCCCCTTCTTGCTCGCTTTCGCATCGGTCGTCCTGCTCGCGCCCGGGACCGCCGCGGGCCAAGGGTATCACCTCTACGCTTACTCGACCTGTGCGAACTCCGATTCGCTCTACGTCATCTGGACCGCGTCCGAGCCGCCCGGCCCGAACCCCTATCCCAACTGGGTGGGCTACGACGTGCTGCGCCGCGTGCCTGCGGAGTGCGGCGGCTGGGAGAGCTTCGAGCGCGTGAACGAAGAGATCATCCCGCGCGCGGTCGGCACCACCCAGACGTTCTATTTCGGGCAAGTGGTCCCCGCCACCGGGACGCTGTACGAGTACTGGGTCCAGCCGGTCGACGTGAACCATCAGTCCTCCTACCCCTGCTGCGGCTTCTGCTCGCCCTGCAACGTATTCGAGGTCTGTCCCCCGCTCTCGGCCCCGGTCACGATCGGCACGATCGAGGACTGGGGTTGGGCGGTGGCCATCGTCCCTTGCCCCGGCACCTGCTATCCGGGCGCTTACATCGAGCGCCCGATCGCCGATCAGCTGAGGCCGTACGCCGGGACCGGCACGGCGTTCCGGTTCTTCGGGGACGTGGGGTGCGGGACGGTCGAGGGCTGCAGCCTCCACCCCGACCACTGGGAGCTCACGACCTGCGTGACGCCGACGGTCACGCAGAGTTGGGGACGGCTGAAGACGATCTACCGGTGAGGCCGGACCAGGCGCCCGGTGGCCCTCGGGTTCGACGGTCGGACGTCTAGAATCGCGCGGTGAGTGCCGCCCGCCGCGTTCCATGCTCATCACGCCACACGGATGGAGTCAACATCCGCGCCGACGACAGTGACTGGGGGGGCGCCGCGGAATGAAGCTGCCGGAGCCCCAGCACGGTTGAAAGGAGACCGAGTCCCATATCCAGAATCCCCACGGCGCGAACGCCCCCCTCGTGTTCGAGAGCGGGCAATCCCATCGCCGCGCCGGAGAGACCCATCGTGACCCCCACCCATCCTCGCACTCTTCTACCGGTGCCGGTGCTCAAGCCAGCGACGTTGAGCCCGGTTCCGAGCGCTCCCACCGCAGCACCGAATCCACCCAGGACCGCGTGACGCTTTTCGTCATCCTCTAGAGTGAGGCTCGGTCCGTACGTGGGCTGGATGCGGGCGGCCTCCTCCAGGGTGAGACCGTTTCGGTCGAGCCACGCGACCAGTTCAGGCTCGTCCGCGAGCTCATGAATGGAGGCCAGATTTCGCGTCGAAGCAATGTGATGCACCAGCTTGGCGTCGCCCGAACGCTCGATCAACCACGCCATTGCGCAACGGGTCCCGTGTTCATCTACAAACACGGGCGTTTGGCGATGCGGCCGTCGGTGATTGTGAGGGAAGCTGCCTCGCTGGCGGTAGGCACGAAGTTCGTAGAGACAGCGCGCCCGCGCCAGTCGTTGACTGTGACCTATGCTCGGGTCACGCGCGAGAAGGAGCCGCTCTGCCCCCAACAGATGGGCTCGTATGCCGACTATCTCAGCGCGAGCAGGGTCCTCGTCGCGATCCTGGGCCGGGATGAGAAGTAGCAGACCCAGCAGGAACAGTGGGATGCGGGGCATTCGGGACCTCCTTCGCAAGGGAGCCGGGCGACAATACCAGCGGTCCGTAATACCCCGAATCGTCCAAACTGCCCCGGAATCCTCGCCGGCTCACGCCCTCGCCAGCACCTTGTGGTCCCCGTAGTCGCGGAACAGCTTGCCCCATCCCGTCGCCATGATGTTCTTCACCCGCGGCTTGCCGTTCACCGGGTACCAGTAGCCGTCGTGGTAGAGCCGGGAGGCCATGTAGCTCCACGGCACGATCGGCGAGCGCAGCAGCAGGTTCTCGAGCGGCTTCAAGGGCCCCCAGTAGATGAGCTTCTGGCCGCGCGAGGCGAACGTGTTCTCGTTCAAGCTGCCGCGGAATCCGAAGTTGACGCCGGTGACGTCGTCCCCCACCAGCTCGATCTCGGAGGGATTGCCGATGCCGAGGCCGTTCTCGTGGGCGAGCCGGATGAACTTGAGATCCATCATCGGATCGAAGCCCATGAGCTTGGCCGCCATCGCGTCCAGCGCCACGCAGTCGCTCGAGGCGAGGATGTAGTTCTTGACGTGCGGCCGCATACAGCGCGGGCCCGGACCGTCGCCGACGATGGTGCCGTCCATCACGCCGAAGATCCCGGGATGGATCTCCTTCTGGATGCGCAACAGGTCCACCAGCGTTTCGTGGATGACCGAGTGGGTCCAGTGCCGGTTCAGATTCAGCAGCCCGCCGAATGCGTTCTTCATCGAGCCGGTCGTGCCCGTGAAGATGTGGGTCTTCACCGTCGGCATGTGGATGACGCTCTTGCCGATCAGTGTCTTCGGGATCTGGATGCCCTGCTTCTCGTACACCCGGTCGAGCACCAGCATCTTGCCCTTGGGCTCGTAACGCACCCACTCGGTGTCGGGCTCGCTCAGGTACTGGATCGGCACCTGGTAGTGCTCGAGCACCGGCGCCAGGTGATTCCGGATCGTGCCCTCGCGGCATGAGACCACGACCGTGTCGTTCTGGGCGGCGATCAGGTCGCGCGAGACGTCGTAGCCGTCGGCCTTGAGCTTCTGGATGACGCCATGCATCTGCCAGGGCGTTGTGGAGCAGGCCGGCATGTAGACGTGCCACGAGATGTTGATGCGCAGGCAGGTCTGGGCGCTGAACGGCAGCGCCTCACGGTAGCCGGCGAGATCCATGAGACGGCCGTAGTCCTCGACCACGGTCTCCGGCGAGGTGCGAAGTATGGCGACTTTCGACATCCGGGTCCTCTCGGGATGACTGGGTCTCGAGTGCGGGGTAGATTCTCGCGGCGGGCAGCGATTCTACCAGAAAGGAGATTCCCATGAACTGGGTGACGCGCGAACGACCCAAGGTGGACCGGGTCGCGCGGCCTGGCAGCGATCGCGGTCGGGTTCGGCATGGTCTTCGACGACGATCACCAGCAACTCGAGGCCAAGATGCCGATGTACGACGTGCTCTACGCGTGGTGCAGGGCGCAGGTGGAGGCGATCGCCGCGACGTCCTGAGACAAGCCTTGGTCCGTCTGCCCGATCCGGCACTGATCGCCGAGCCGGAGGCTCGTGCGAAGTACTATGCCGCTGGAGTTCCCAGCCTGAAACTCCAGCGGCACGTTTTAGGTCCGCGGTGGTCGCAGGGCGCCGGGAACCAGGTCCACGATTGCAGCCGTTGCGGGCCCCGCAGATTGTCGTACTCCAATAGCACCCATGATGCCAGCCGGGCACGAATCGCGGCGCAATCTGAACTTCCGAGTTCGCACGAGGTTGCATCCACTGCCGGCGACTTGCCCTCCCATCGTCAACCGGTCCGCGTCGAACGTGTGTGGTCGAATGTAGAAAGTGATGTCAGGTCGGCCGCTTCGACGGCGGCGGACGCGCGGATCCCGTCGCGGAAGCGCCGCGGTGGCCGGGCCGGGCGCGTTCCACTTTGCGCGGCCGGGACAATCATCGACCACTCCTCGACGTCCAAAATCCATGTCGGACGCATCGCCAGGCGGGAACCCCGTCCGCATCCCGTTCGACCTGCGCGGCAATCACATCTACCTCCGCGGGCGCGTGAACGACTCGGACTCGCTCTGGATCGTCCTCGACTCCGGCGCGTCCGGGAACGTCATCGACAGGGACGTGGCGAAGGCCATCGGGCTCGAGGTGACTTCGGTCGGACAGGGACAGGGCGCGGGTGGGAGGGTCGAAGCCGGCATGATCCGGGACGCGACGGTGAAGCTCCCCGGCGTGACACTCGCGGGGCGAGGAGCGGATCGAGCTGACGACGCGCCGGCTGATCTGAGGTTGGGACGAGCGGCCCTGGTGGTCCCGTCAGGCGATCGGCCCGACGGCGCGAGCGGCCTCAGACCTTGACGCCGTCCTTGAGCAGGCTGCGGGCGATGACGAGGCGCTGGATCTCGGACGTGCCCTCGTAGATCTCCATGACGCGCGCGTCCCGGTAGTAGCGCTCGACCGGGTACTCTTTGACGTAGCCGTAGCCGCCGTGGATCTGGATGGCCTGGTGGGTCACCCAGGTGGCGGCCTCGCTGGCGTACACCTTCGCCATCGATGATTCGCGCGCGAACGGCTGCCCCGTGTCTTTCAGCCACGCGGCGCGGTGGATGAGGAGCCGCGAGCACTGGATGCGCCGTTCCATCTCGGCGAGCTTGAACTGGATCGCCTGGATCTTCGAGAGCGGATGCCCGAAGGCGATGCGCTGTTGCGAGTACTTCACCGCCTCCTCGAACGCCGCCGTCGCCACGCCGAGCGACTGGGCCGCGACCCCGATCCGGCCGGCATCCAGCGCCTCGAGGGCGATCTTGAACCCGTCCCCCTCGGCCGCCAGCCGCTGCTCGACCGGCACCTTGAGGTCCTGGAGCGAGAGCGCCACGGTATCCGAGCCGCGCAGGCCCATTTTATCCTCGGGCTTGCCGAGGATCAGTCCCGGGGCGCCGCGCTCGACCACGAACGCCGAGATCCCGCGGTTGCCCGCGGTGGGATCGGTGCGGGCGAAGATGAGGTAGATGCCGGCCTGCATGCCGTTGGTCACCCAGTTCTTGCTGCCGTTCAAGACGTAGTGCCCGTCGGTGCGCACCGCGCTGGACTGAAGGTGGCCCGCGTCCGAGCCCGCGGCGGGCTCCGAGATGCAGAACGCGCTCAGCTCCTTCGAGACCAGGCGCGGCAGGAAGCGCCGGCGCTGTGCTTCGTTGCCGTATTTGAGCACCGGCACGGCGCCGACCGAATTGTGCACCGAGACCATGATCGCGAGCGCTGCCGAGACCCGCGCGATCTCCTCGATCACCAGGGCGATGGTGCGGGCGTCGTAGCCGACCCCGCCCCATTCCTCGGGGATCGCCATGCCCAGGAAGCCCTGCTCGGCGAGCGTCGCGACCGCGGCGCGCGGGACGATCACCTGCCGATCCCAGTTCTCGGCCTGGGGAGCGAACTCGCGCTGGCAGAGATCGCGCACCGAGTCGCGAATCTGGATCTGGTCCTCGGAGAGGTCGAGGTTCACGCGCGCTCCCGGCGGGTCGAGAGGATCAGGCCGGCACCTCTTCGGCGTTCTCGCGCATCAGCAGCAGACACGCGAGCGCGATGGCGCCCATCACCATCGGTC
>JBKJXJ010000089.1:0-5144 GCA_046716125.1 Candidatus Eiseniibacteriota bacterium | reverse complement strand
CTTCCGGAGACGTCCCGCAGGTGCTGAAGCTGGCGCTCGAGGCGCTTGTGCAGCAGCTCGAGAAGCACCGGTTCTCGGCGACGATACGGCCGCGCCCTCGCCCGGGACGCCGGCCTGAAGACCCGCGCTCCGTTCCCGCGGACGTCCGGCGCGCGGTCTGGCAGCGCGATGACGGCCAGTGCACGTTCGTGAGCGAGGACGGGCACCGTTGTCAGGAGCGCTGGTTCGTCGAGCTCGATCATGTCGAGGCGGTCGCGCGCGGAGGCGGGGCGGCGGTGTCCAACCTCCGGCTCCTGTGCCGGGCGCACAACCAATACGAAGCCGAGCGCACGTTCGGCGCCGAGTTCATGCGACACAAGCGGATTGCGGCGGCCGACGCGCGGGCCTCGGCCAAGGGCCGTGCGGCCCGGGCGCGTGAACGGCAGGTCCCGGCGATGGGCGCGCAGGACGCCGCCGCGGGGCTCTTGAATCGTGGCGGCTACGGCAGGAACATCTTCACGCCCGGGCCGATGTCCCAGCGGAGCCAGTAGAACACCAGCAGCAACCCCATCCACGACAGCAGGAACGCGACCGCGTAGGGCAGCATCAGCGAGATCAGCGTCCCGGTCCCCGCCTTCTTGTCGTAGCGCTGCGCCGCGGCGAGCACGAACGGCATGTAGGGCAGCAGCGGCGTGATGGGATTCGTGACCGACTCCCCTACCCGGTAGACCGCCTGGGTTCCCTCCGGGCTCAGCCCTAAGAGCGCGAACATCGGCACAAAGATCGGCCCGATGATCGCCCACATCGCCGAGGACGAGGTGATGAGCAGGTTCATGGCGGCGGCGAACAGCACGAACCCGATCAGGAGCGGCGCGCCCTGCAGGCCGAGCGCCTTGAGGGAATCGGCGCCGGTAATCGCGACGATGCTCCCGAGGTTGGACCAGGCGAAGTAGCTGACGAACTGGGCGCAGCAGAAGGCCAGCACGATGTAGGCGGCCATGGTGGCGACGGTGTCGCTGGTGATGCGCACGACGTCGTGATCGCTGCGGATCTTCCGCGTGACGAGACCGTAGACCAGCCCGGGGACGAAGAACGCCAGCAGCACCAGGATCACCATGCTGTCGAAGAACGGTTTGAGACGGTCGAGCGTCGTGGCGCCCTCGGTGCGCAGCGGGCCCCAGCCGGGCGCCACGAGCGCGAGGAATCCGAGCGCGGTGGCGAGGGCCGCGATGCCGGCCGCGGTCAGCCCGCGCCGCTCGTCGGGCGTGAGCGGCTCGAGCGGCGCGGGCGTGTCTCCCTTCCACGCGCCCAGGCGCGGCTCGACGAAACGCTGGGTGACCCAGGTGCCGGCCACGGTCAGGATCGGCGTGGCGGCGGCCATGAAATAGTAATTGCCGAGGATGCTGACCTTGTATCCGGGAAGCAGCTTGGAGGCGTTCACGGCTTCCTGGGTGAAGCCGGTGAGGAGCACGTCCAGGGTGCTGGGCAGGAGATTGGCGCTGAAGCCTCCGCAGACCCCGGCGAACGCGGCGGCGAGGCCGGCCAGCGGGTGACGCCCCGCGGCGGCGAATAGCAGGGCCCCGAGCGGCGGCAGGATGATGATGCCGGCGTCCGCGGCCTGGTTCGCATTGACCCCGGTGAACACGACCGCGGCGGTCAGGAGCCCCCGGGGCACCGACATGACGAACGCGCGCATCGCGACGCCGATGAGTCCGGTCGCCTCGGCGACGCCGATCCCGAACATCGCCACCAGCACGGTCCCGAGCGGCGCGAAGCCGGTGAAGTTGCGCACCGCTTCGGTGAACATGCGGCGCACGCCCTCGCGCGACAACAGATTCACCGCCGAGATCGGCGAGCCGTCCTTGGGATGGGGCACCGTCACCCCGAGACTCGCGGTCACGGCCGAGGCGATCAGCACGATCGCCGCCATGATGAGGAACAGCGTGGCCGGATTGGGGAGGGCGTTGCCGATCCGCTCGATGGCGTCGAGCGCGTGCGCGAGCGCCGTGCGTCGGGGAGTTGCCGGCCGCCCGGCGGTCATCGCGATGAGGCCGAGCGGAGGGGTCCCGGCAGGACGTGCGGGATCTGAAGGGCCGGACCGGGGGAGAATCGAAGCAGCGCTCGAAACGCCTCCGCGTGGTCGGTGGGACGACCGGTCGATTCGACGTACAGCCGCGCGACCAGATCCCGCCAGCGCAACAACTCGCGCCGCAGGGAGCGGCCGGTCTGGATCTGGACGGTAAGGTCAGTCAGTGCGAGCACCCGCTCGTATGCCCGGCGCAATCGTTCGAGATCTGCCGGAGCCATCAGTTTGCCGGCGCGGTTCATCTCGTTCCCGATCATCAGAAGCTGTTGATCGAGCGTGAATCCGGCCCACCGTTCGGGTGTCAGGGAGGCATGCTGGTTCATGATGAGGGTTCCTCCCCGGCGCCGATCAGCAGCGCGGTCAGTTCTCGGATCCGCTCACGGATCGCCGGATCCTCGATCTCCATCCCTGGATTGCCTCTCGCCGGACGGATGTTGATCAACGAGGTGTACTCGATGCAATCCTCCCGGCCGCGACCCGGCAGATAGTTGGCGCCCCATAGGTCGTCCGGGCGACTCCCGTCCTCCAGGAGCACGTGTTCCGAGTCCGCGTGCAATTGCCCGCCGATCGCGATCACGCCCCGTTCGACATCCGCGACATACTTCACCATGTCCACGAACGTCTCGCGAGCCAGGCGGGCGATCTCGCCCGGTGCGATCGGTTCGTGGAGGACGAGGATGTCCGACATCACCGGCTCAAAGGCAGCCGGCGGAGGTGGACGCGGAGACGTTGCGGTCGCACGCACCGGGCGTGCTCGGGCGGAGCGCCGGCAGGTGAACGTGATGGATTGGGCATGGGGCACGACTCTACACGATGGACGCATTCCGGCGTCGGGGGGGCAGCGCGCTACGGCAGGAATGCCACCTTGAGGCATCCGTCGCGCTTCGAGTCGAAGAGCGCGTAGGCCTCCGGGCCCTGGGCGAGGGGCAGCCGGTGCGTGATGAGCGCCGCGAGATCGTCCCGCCGTCGCCGCACCAGCGGCACGAGGTCCTCCACCACGCTTCGCACCGGGCAGCGGCCGATGCGCCAGGTCAGGTTCCGGTCGTACGCCTGGGCGGGCGAGAACGGGAAGGTGGCTTCGTGATGGACACCCGCCGTCGAGATGATCCCGCCCGGGCGGACGATGTCGAACGCCAGACGGGCCGCCTGCGGGCTGCCGACCGCTTCGAGGACGGCGTCGGCGCCGCGCCCTTCGGTCGCGGTGTGGATGAGGGCGACGGGATCGTCGCGGCGCAGGTCCACCGGCGTGGCGCCGAACGCCGCTGCCCGGACAAGCCGCTCATCCACCGAATCCACCGCGAGGACCCGCTCCGCTCCGCGCTCGCGCGAGGAAAGGACGGCGGCCAGGCCCACGGGTCCGCAGCCGAGGACGGCGACGGTCCGTCCGGGCCCGGCCTCGCCCATCGCCGCGCAGTGATCGCCGGTCGGAAGCACGTCGCAGAGCAGCAGCGCCTCGGGCAGGCCCACGTCGTCTGGAAGCCGGATCAGGGTCGTGTCCGCCAGCGGCACGCGGACGATCGGAGCCTGACCGCCCTCGAGCCCGACGCCGGCCTGGACCCATCCGAAGAGCTGACCCGATACACAGCGCGCGCTCAGCCCGCGCGCGCAGTAGTAGCAGGCGCCGCAGCTCGTGGTGAACGGACAGGCGACGCGCTCCCCCGCCGCGAGGCCGCGCACGTCCGTGCCCACCTCGAGCACGCGGCCGACGAACTCGTGGCCCATCACCGTTCCCAGGTCGATGCCGGCCTCACGACCGTGATAGACGTGGAGGTCCGAGCCGCACAGGCCGGCGATCTCGACTGTCACGAGGGCATCGCGCGGATCGAGGATGCGAGGATCGGGCGCCTCGGTGTAGCGGATGTCGCGCAGGCCGTGGAACGTGAGGGCTCTCACGCAGAGCCTAGGCGCGAGAGCCCGCCCGCCGGATCAACACCAGCGTGATGTCGTCCGTACGGGGCTCGCCGGCCAGGAACTCGTCCACCCGCTCGAGCAGCCTGCGCCGCAGCGCACCGAGATCGGCGGTGCCGCTCTCCTCGCGCATCGCCTGCCGCAGGCGCTCCTCGTCATAAAGCTCCTCGCCCCGCTGCGCCTCGGGGATGCCGTCGGTGAAGATGGCCAGGACCTCGCCCGGCGCCATCTCGACCGTGGCGGTGCCGTACGGGAAACCGGCGACGACCCCGAAGGGAACGCCGTTGCTCTCGAGCTCCCGCAGGGCGCCTTCACGCACCAGCATCGGCCAGGGATGCCCGGCGTTCACGTAGGTCAGCACCCCGGTCGCGGGATCGAGGCTGCCGACGAATCCGGTGACGAACCGGGCGCGGTCGTTCGAACGACTGACCATCGCGCCGAGCCGCCGCGAGAGCTCCCCCGGGTCGGCGCACGCGTCGTAGAGAACGCGGGCCGAGGCGAGGAACGACGACATGAGGAGCGCGGCACCCATCCCCTTGCCCGTGACGTCGCCGACGATGAAGACCAGCCGCCCGTCTTCGAGGATGTGGAAGTCGTAGAGATCCCCGCCTACCTCGTTGCAGGTTTCGATGTAGGCCTCCAGCTCGTACCCCGGGACCGTCGGGGTCCCGGCCGGGAGCATGTCGCGCTGGATGCGGGTCGCGTTGTTCAGCTCCTGGGCGATCCGGTCGCGCTCGCGATCGGCTTCGAGCAGGCGGGCGTTCGTGATCTTGACCGCCGCCATGTTGGCGAGCAGCGTGAGAAGCTCGAGTTGGTCGTCGTCGAAGCTGATGGTGAGGTCATGGCTGTCCACGTAGAGGAGGCCGAGTACCTTCTCGTTGTCGAACAGCGGCACCGCCATCGCGGAGTGGACGGACTGGGCGACGATGCTCTGCTGGCCCTGGAACCGCGGATCGGTCGCGGCGTCCCGCGTCAGCACCGACGAGCACTCGTCCAGCACCTTGCGCATGATCGAGGTCGAGAGCGCGAGCGCCTGGTCGGCGCGGCCGCCTCGCGTGCGGGCCGCGATCTGAACGGGCTCGGCGCCCTCGACCTGCTCGAGGAGCAGCACGTAGCGCGAAGCCGGGACGGCGCGCTCGACGAACTGGAGCAGCTCGTCGCAGGTTTCCTT
>JBKJXJ010000088.1:0-7751 GCA_046716125.1 Candidatus Eiseniibacteriota bacterium | reverse complement strand
GTGCCCAGCCGGTCCACCGTGCCCTGGAGCGAAGCCACCCGCGCCTCGTTGCGCTCCATCGCCCACACCTCGCCCTCGTCGCCGATCAGCTCCGCCAGGTGTGTGCACTTGCCGCCCGGCGCCGCGCACAGGTCGAGCAGCCGTTCGTGCGGTTGCGGCGCCACCAGCCGCCCCACCAGCGCCTCGCTCTCGTCCTGCGCGGTGCACAGGCCCTGCTTGAACGCGGCGAGGCCGGCGAGCGGGTGGTTGCCCTCGATCCAGACCAGATCGGGCGAGAACCGTGCCGGGGCCGCGGTCGTGTCCTCGGCGCGCAGCCGTTCGATGAGCTGATCGCGCGTCCCGCGCAACAGGTTGACGCGCAGACCCACCGGCACCGCGCGGTTGTCGGCCAGCATGAGCGCGCGGGTCGCCTCGACGCCGAAGCGCTCGAGCCACCGCTCGACCAGCCAGCGCGGATGTGATCCCCATGCGGCGAGGGATTCGACATCGTCCCCTTCGGGCAGCGCGGTCGCGCCCTTCTCCTCGGCGAGCCGGCGCAGGACGCTGTTCACGAGCCCCGCGGTGCCCGGGTGTCCATACTCGTTCGCCAGCTTGACCGATTCGTCCACCGCGGCATGCGCCGGCACGCGGTCGAGGAACATGATCTGGTAGGCGCCCATACGCAGGATGTTCTTGATCCAGGGCGGCGTCTGGGACAGGCCGATGTGGACCAGCCGGTCGAGCACCCAGTCGATCCGCCCGCGCCAGCGCAGCGTCCCCTTGACCAGCTCATGCATGAGCGCCTGGTCGCGCGGATCCTGGTAGCCGCGCGCGTGCGCGCCGTCCAGGAGCCGGTCGCTGAACGCGCTGCGCGTGTCGGCGGCGTGCAGGATCTTGAGCGCCGCCTCGCGCGGGTTGGCAGGGAGTGTGGAGGTCAGCTCGTCCGGCTCGTTCGACTCGCCGTGATCGGCGCCCGGTCCGGCCGCGTACGGCCGGCGGGAACGCGGATCGGGCCGTCCGTTGCGGCGTCCGTCAGCGCGGGCGGGTCCGCGTCCGGCGCCCTGGCGCATGGGACCGCGCTGCGGCCCGGCGGGCCCGCGTGACCAGGTGCGACGCGCCTCGGGGTAGATCGGGCGGGAACGGTTCTCGGCGCCCGCCTGTCCGTCGGGGCGCTCGGCCGGCGGACGCACGGCGTCGCCTCGCTCCCGAGGTCCGCGCCCGGTCGGCGGACGACGGCCGCGTCCCGGGTCGGGCCTGCGCCGCGGACCGCCGCCACCGCCGCCTGATTGCCGTGGTCCGCGGTTCACGCGTGGGCCTCCTTTTCGACCGCCAGGCGGTCGCCGGCCTGGATCCTGGCGCCGCGCGCCCACTCGGCGGCGGCCATGTCACCGCGCCCCTCGGGGCGCACCGTCACAAGGCGAAGCGCGCCCGGCGCGCACGCCACGGTCACGCCGTCGGCGCCGGACTCGACCACGGTGCCGGCCGGAAGCTCGAGCGCCAGCCGATGGGCGGGCTCGGTGCGGATCAGCAGCAGATGGCGTTCCTTGAATGCGGTCGCCGCCCCCGGCCGCGGTGTCACCGCACGCTGGCGAAACCAGACCGTCGCTGCGTCGTGGGCGAAGTCCACGATCCCGTCGCGCTTGCCGAGCTTGCGCGCGTAGGAGCCGGCCGCGAGATCCTGCGCGCGCCGCGGCGCCCGTCCCGCATGGGCCAGCGTCAGCGTCTCGGCGAGCAGGCGTCCGCCCACCTCGGCGAGACGGGTGCCAAGCGTTCCCGCGTCATCTTCGGGCTCGATCGCGATCCAGCGCTGGAGCGCCAGATCGCCGGTGTCCACGCCCTCGTCCATCCATAGTGTCGTGACGCCGGTCCCGGCACATCCGTCCCAGAGCGCGCGCTGGACCGGCGAGGCGCCGCGATAGTCCGGTAGCAGCGAGCCGTGCAGGTTGACCGAGCCCAGGGGCGGCACCGCGAGCAGCGCCGGCGTGAGGATGGCGCCGAACGCCACGACGGCGAACAGATCGACCTCCAGGGCCATGAGCGCGGCGCGCGTCTCGGACGCGTTCACGTTCTCCGGCTTCATGACCTTAAGGCCCAACGCCGCGGCGGCATCAGCGATGGGTGAAGCCGACATCACCTTGCCGCGCCCGCGCGGGCGGTCGGGCCGGGTGACGACGGCCGGCACATCACAGCAGGCAGCGGTGGCGCGCAGCGCCGGCACCGCGAAATCCGGGGTTCCCATGAACACCACGCGTGGTCGGCTCAGGACGGGCTCCTCGAGGCGGACGGATGGCTGTCGCCCGGCAGCTCGCCGCGGGAGATGGCCTCGAGCCGGGGGCGCAGGAACCGGCGCTTCAACAAGGACAGCCGGTCCACGAACAACACGCCGTCGAGATGATCCACCTCGTGCTGGAGCGCACGCGCCAGGTACCCCTCGGCCACGAACTCGACCGGCTTCCCGTGCTCGTCGAGCGCCCGCACCCGCACGTGCCCGGCGCGCCTCACCTCTTCGAAGAGGCCGGGGATCGAGAGGCAGCCTTCCTCGCCGCTTTCGCTCCCGGTTCGCTGGTCCAGCTCGGGATTGATGAGCGCGCACCGCACCCGTTTCTCGGCCTCCACCGGCACGTCCACCACCAGCACACGCTGGAGCACGCCGATCTGGTTCCCCGCGAGACCCACGCCGTGGTAGGCCTGCATGGTCTCACGCATGTCCGCGACCAGCTCGCGGACGGTGTCGTCCACCTCGGCCACCGGGAGCGCCTTCTGGCGCAACACCGGGTCGCCGTACAGGCGGACCGGGCGAACCGCCATCAGTGCGAACCCTCCGCGAGCACCTGCACGATCGCGCTCTTGGCGAACTCGACCTTGATGTCCTCCTTCTGACCCTCGGCGATGCGTAGCACGGCCTTGCCATCGTCCACGCCCAGCACGGTGCCGTAGATGCCGCCGGTCGTGAGCACGCGGTCGCCTTTCTTCAGCGCCTTCACCATCGCCTCGAGCCTCTTCTTCTGCTGCTGCTGCGGCCGGATGAGCAGGAAGTAGAGGATCAGGAAGATGGGTACGAACTGCAGCACCTGGAGCAGCATGCCGACGCCCGGGTTGCCCTGCCCCGCCGCCCCGCCGCCGCTCTGTGCCAGCGCGTCACTCCACATGTTGGGTCGTCTCCATGGTTGAGGTCATCACATCGCGCGTTCAGTTCCCGGTCGCCGCCGGGGCGAGCGTCGCCCGACTCTTGAACTTCTCGAGGAACGCCGCGCGGAATGCCGCGTAGCGTCCTTCCATCACCGCCGCGCGCGCCGCGCGCGCCAGGCCCACCATCTGATGCACCGCGTGGAGCGAGGCGAGTCGCATGCCCAGCAGCTCCCCCGCGGCGAACAGGTGCCGCAGGTACGCGCGCGTGAATCGCGCGCAGGTGTAGCAATCGCAGTCCGGATCCAGCGGCCGCTGATCGTCCGCGTAGGCCGCGTTCTTGACCACCAGCCGCCCGGTCGAGATGAACACCGTCCCGCGCCGCGCGTTCCGCGTCGGCAACACGCAGTCGAACATGTCGACGCCGCGCGCCACCGCTTCGATCAGGTCCACCGGGTGCCCTACCCCCATGAGATAGCGCGGCCGGTCGGCCGGGAACATCGCGCAGTCGTGCTCCACCATCTCCAACCCCAGCGAGCGACCCTCGCCCACCCCCAGCCCCCCCAGCGCCCAGCCGTCGAACGCGTTTCGTGCGAGCCCTTCGAAGCAGCGCGCCCGCTCCGCCGGATCCACACCGCCCTGTACGATCCCGAACAGCGCCATCGCTCCACCGCCCTCGCCGCGCAACCGCTCGCGCTCGACGAATCCCCGCCCCGCCCACGCCACCGTGCGGTCCGCCGCTTCGCGCACCGGGCCCGCCTCGGCCGGCATCCGCACCAGCTCGTCGAATGACATCGCGATGTCGGTCCCGAGCCCGTCCTGGATGCGGATCGCGTCCTCGGGCGTCAGCAGGTGACGGCTGCCGTCCAGATGCGATCGGAACTCCACCCCCTGGTCGCTCACCTTGCGCAGCTCGGACAGGCTCATGACCTGGAACCCGCCGCTGTCGGTCAGGATCGCGCCCGGCCAGCCCATGAAGCGATGCAGTCCGCCCATCCGGCGCACCGTCTCCACCCCGGGCCGCAGGTAGAGGTGATACGTGTTCGCGAGCAGGATGTCCGCGCCCGCGGCACGCAGCTCGTCGGGCGTCAGCGATTTGACCGAGCCGGCGGTGCCGACCGGCATGAAAGCCGGGGTCAGCACGTCGCCATGCCGGGTCGTGAACCGGCCCGCGCGAGCCGCCGTCGTGCGATCCTGGGCTTCGAGTCTGAACGAGAAGGCCATCAAGGACCGGGCGCCGCCTGCTGGGTCGGGAAACGTTCGAAACCAGACACTAGGGGAGGGCGCGGGCGGGCGTCAAGCGGGTGCGGCATGCCCTCCGGGTCGCGATGTCGCTGTCGCGTCGTGGCTTGCGGGGCCGGAATACGCAATGGAGCGAGCCGCGCTGTCGTTCAAGCTCGGGTCGTAGCCGAAGTCGCCACGACGCCGACGCGGCGCGGGGGTCATCCCCCCCGCGTCGTTCGCGTTTCCGGCCCCGCGTCGGGCCGACGATTCGTAGCCTCCCGCCCTCATCCCGCCCGCCTAAACGGCCGATAACGAAGGGACGGCATCGGAGTCGCCACGAAGGAGCGTGTCATGAAGCGAAGGCTCGTCATCTACGTCGCGCTCGCGGCCGAGATCGCGGGGGCGTTGGTCCTCAATCAGTGGATGCTCGCCCGCACGGCGAAGCCGCCGCCCGGCGCCACGGCCGCAAAGCAACCGGCGGGAGCCCGGTCCAGCGAGCTGCCGGACCCCTGTCTGGGCCCCGATGTCCGCCTCCTGCAGGCCGTTGGCGAGGTGCATCGGGTCATGACGGCCACCGCGTTCGAGCCGGCCGTGGCGCGATTCGATGCCGGCCAGTGGCACCTGACGCACCGAGGGGTCGAGGTCGGCGTCGTGCCCGAGTTCCCGGACTTCGCCGACATGACCGGCGTGCTCTCGGGATGGGCCCGGCGTCTGGGTGTGCAGAGCATCTTCCCGGCACGGCCCGTGCTTGAGAATGCCGGACCCGCGCTGGACCAGCTCGGCCGGATGCATGCGGTCCTGGCCGCCGCCGAGTGCGACCGGCTGGCGGGCAAGGGCGTGCGCAGCGCGGGTCTGCTCGCGCTGGGTGCGCGGACGCTCGTCATGCTCGAACTGCAGACCACGGACGAGGTCGGCATCGCGGATCGGGTCGCGGCCCGGGCGCTGGCGCTGGTCGCCGCAAGCCAGGCCATCGATTCGACCGCGGTGTCGCGCGAAGCCTGTCTCCTGGCCCACCGCATGGGCTACGGCGCCTGGGCCTGGTCGGCTGCCGAGCGGCTCCCCGAGGACGACGCGATCCGGCTCTACGTGCGGGAGGAAGACGATCGGCTCGCCGCCGAGGCGGCCCGGCGCGGCGCCGGCGCCGAATCCCGGTTCCTCCGCCTGGTCCGCGTCGCCGGCGAACGGGATCCGGAGCGCTGGAGCGCCTGGCTCGGGAGCGCCTTCGGCGCCGAAGACGCCATGAGCCTGCCGGCGCTCGGGACCGGGTTCGCGGTCCGCAATTTCGAGACCCGGATGCCGGCGGCCTACCTCGTGTTCCTCACGGTCGCGCAGGAGCTGCGCATGCTCGATGCGATCGCCGGCCCGGATTCCACGACGCGCGAGACGCCCCCGCTCGCCACGTTCGTGCGCGATTTCGAGGGGATCCTGGGCCGCATGTCCCCCGGCGCGGATGGGCTCTTCCTGGATCGAGACCTGCTCCGCGCGTATTACCGTGGCAGCTTCTACACCGCGCTGTGGTCCGTGGGCGAGCACCACCGCAGCGGGCTCTCGTCCATCCCGGCCACCCAGGGCTTCGCGGCCGAACTGGCCACCCTGCCCGAGGGGCCGGCCGCCGAGTTCGGACGGTGGTACACCCACCTGTCGGATTCCAAGGGTGGGAACGCCCAGACCCTCGAGCTGCGCGAGGACATCGCCCGGACCGCCTCCTTCGGTGCGCCGCTGCTGCTTCGGACCTTCCAGGAGATCCGCCAGCGCGCGACCTACGGCAGCCTGCAGCCGCGCTACGCGGCGCTGGCGCTCGCCCGCAGGCTCGACTCGCGCCCGGAACATCGGCTCGAGTTCGGCACCATCGCCGGCCTCGATCTGCTCATGCTGCCGCTCGCCGAGGAGCTCACAGCCAGTGCCGCGTCGGCCTCGAGCCCGCTCGAGGAGGTGACGCAGGGCTGGTGGGCGCGACTCAACGAGGATCGCGTGCGGATCGAGACCCTGCTCGCGCAGCCGGGGCTGACCGCCGACCAGCAGGCCGTCCTGCTCACCAGCCTGCGCGCGGTCGCGGGGCGCGATTCGGCGACGGTGTGCGCGGCGTTCCAGCGTTGCATGGCGCAGCATCCCGGATCGTGGCGCCTGGTCGACGCGTTCTGTGAATACGCATCGCTCGATCTCAAGGCCTACCCGCTCTCGCGCGCGGCGGTCGAACGATGGCTGGCGCGCAACCGGCAGCGGAACGATCTCGAAGTGGTGGCGGCCACCGCGGCCCTGGCCCGCACGTACGAGCGCCAAGGGCGCTGGGCGGAGGCCCTGCGCGTCGTCGAGCCGGTGGCCGGCAGCCAGCAGTACGACGCCATGGCGGGCACCGCCATGGCGTACGAACACGTCGGACGGGCCGCGGACGCCGAGACCCTGGCGGTGTTCGCCTGGCAGCGGTATCCCGACAGCCCCGACGCGCAGAGCCTCGTCGCCGAGATCTTCTGGCGCCACGGCAAGTACGACGTCGCCGCCGAGGCGCTGGCGGACCAGCGCTTCCGGGTGTCGCCCAACGATTGGCGGTGGACGCTGGCCCCGCGCTTCGTCGAAAGCTTCAAGGGCCGCGACGCGGAGGCGATGAAGGCGGTCGCGGCGCTCGGCCGCCCGGACATCCCCGGCAACTACGTGGTCCAGCTCGCGACCGGATGCGGGAACAACGGGCGACGGGATCTCGCGTTCGAGATCCTGCAGCGCGTCCGGACGGACGGGATGGAGACGGTGGCCCAGATCTACCACTCCTACTATCAGCTCAAGCGCTGGAAGGGTCAGCCCGCGGGCGTGGCGTGGATCCGGCCGCACATGGACAGGCTCGGCGCCGCCGAACGGGCGCTCATCACCTACGAGGCGTACCGCAACGGCGACCCGGAGCTGCTCTGGGAGGTCGGCGCAGCGCCGGTGGGGATGGACGGCGAGTTCCACTGGCTCATGCGCGCGGCCACCTCACTGCGCTGGCGCGACGCCGACCCGGCGCACGAGCGCGAGCTGACCGCGCACTTCGCGCGGCCGTCGGACGACCGCTATCGGACGCTGGGACGATTCCTGCGCGGCCTCGAAGCGGACTCCACCGTGCTCGCGCTGGCCGACGGGGCCAGGCACGTCTGCGAGGTCCAGTACTACCGCGGGCTGAAAGCCCAGTCCGAGGGCCGCTATCGCGACGCGGCGGAGTGCTACGCGCGGTCGGTGGCCACCAGCCAGGCGCAGGTGGGCGAGTTCCGGTGGGCCATGGCCCAGCTCGAGGAGTGGCGCGACCGGAACCGGACGCTCGCGAAGCTCGCCGAGGCGGACCGCCGGCAGCAGGCGGAAGCGCTGGTCGCCGGGGGCGGGGAATCTCCAGACGATCGCCGGGACTGACCGGAGTCGGGCTACGGATGCGCGCGGCGCGGGGATCATCCCCGCGC
>JBKJXJ010000087.1:0-12153 GCA_046716125.1 Candidatus Eiseniibacteriota bacterium | reverse complement strand
GCCGTGAAAGGACGCGGGCAACGTTGCCGTCAAGCACCGCCAGCGGACGGTCGAAACATATGGAGAGGACAGCGGCGGTCGTGTACCGGCCGACTCCGGGCAGCGCGCCGAACACGTTGGGATCGTCCGGCACGCGGCCGCCGTGATCGCGCACCACGGTGCGCGCCGCTTCGTGCAGGTGACGGGCGCGACGGTAGTAGCCGAGCCCGGCCCACGACGCGAGGACGTCCGACGGTTTCGCACGGGCCAGGGCCGGAAGGGTCGGAAAGCGCCCGAGGAAGGCGTCGTAGTAGGGTCGCGCGGTCGCGACCTGGGTCTGCTGCAGCATGACCTCGGAGAGCCACACGGGATAGGGATCGCGGGTCCGGCGCCACGGCATGTCGCGTCCATGGCGGTCGTACCAGGCGAGAAGCGGGCGGCGCAGGGCGGTCGGGAGATGGTCGGACATGGCGGTACCCGAGAGGATACGTGACGATTTCGTCCGCGCGGTAGGGCGCCCCGAGCCCGCGCTGGACCTGGCGCGGGCGGCGCTGCTGGTGGCCGCCGAGTCCGATCCGCGCGTGGACGTGGACCGCCAGCTCCACACGCTCGAATCCTGGGCGACCGAGCTCAAGGCGCGCCTCGAGCCGGGCTGGAACAACCTCCAGAAGCTCGCCCGCCTGCGCAGCTTCGTGTTCGAGGACCTGGGCTTCCGCGGCGACAGCCGTGACTACTTCAGCCCCAGCAACTCGCTGCTCAATCAGGTGATGGAGCGCAGGATGGGCGTGCCGCTGACGCTCAGCATCATCTTCATGGAGTTGGGCTGGCGCGTCGGCATCCCCTTCGAAGGGGTGGGATTCCCCGGGCATTTCCTGGTGCGGCTCACCGGGGAGCCCCGCGACCTGGTGCTCGATCCGTTCAATCACGCGCGCACCATGCACGAGGAGGATTGCCGGCGGCTGCTCGACGAGGTGACCGGCGGGCGGCTCGAGTTCGACGGCCGGTTGCTGGCATCGGTGACCAAGCGCGACATGATCACGCGCCTGCTGCTCAATCTGAAGGGCGCCTACCTACGCGCCAATCAGGACGAGGGCGCCCTCGCCGCGGTGGAGCGCCTGCTCCTCATCCACCCGGAGGATCTCGACGAGGTTCGCGACCGCGGGCTGCTGCTCTACCGCATGCAGCGCTTCGGGGCGGCGCTCGACGCGCTCAACGCCTACCTCGCCGGCCGCCCGGATGCCCCCGATCGCGACACGATCGCCCAGCACGTCGTGTCGCTGCGGCAACTGCTGGCGAGTCTGAACTAACGGCCCCGGAGGAGTGCCCCCAAGTTGGCAATTTCCCAGGAGCATGCGTGGAGGACCGCGGATCACTCGGCCTGTATGCGGGTCAACGAGCCGTTGCGCCCCGTGCGCGAATCTGGCGGATGAGGTCATGGGGCGGGAAGCGGAGAGGATTGGTGCCGCGGATGCGTCGAATCCTCTTGACGACCCTCCGAGGGTCGAGCACCCAACACCCACGAGTGCCCCCGCCGTCGCGCGTCAATGCGCGCAGGGTCATCGAGGACCCGTTGAATGCGCCCTGCGGCTCAAAGTTGTTGTAGAGGCGCCTTCCATGCAGAGCCCGGCCGATCCTGAGCGTCAAATTCCCCCGTGATATGAATTAGGGCGTCAGCCCCCTCGACACCCGCCCCCGTCGAGGTTCCGATGCAGCGCTACCTGCGGTCCCATCTGTCCGATCACGCCCTGATCCAGAGCGCCGTCACCAATGCCGGTCGGGAACGCACCTCGACCGCCGACCTGATCGCCGACATCGCCGAGGTCGACGATCGCAGGCTCTACGCCCCGGCGGGCTATCCCTCCACATTCGCCTGGTGCGTCGGGGAGTTGGGTCTCTCCGATGATGCCGCCTTCAAACGCATCACGGCCGCCCGAGCGGCCCGCCGGTTTCCGGCCATCTTCACCGCCCTGGCCGATGGCCGGCTCCATCTCGCGGCCGTCGGTCTCCTCGCCCCGCGCCTGACCGAGGAGACGGCGACGGAGCTCCTGTCGGCTGCCGCCCACAAGACCAGGTCCGAGATCGAGCGACTTCTGGCCGCGCGGTTCCCGAAGGCGGACCTGCTGGCCTGGGTGGAGGACCTGCCTACGGCTTCAGCCCCGGCGTCGACCGGGCAGCGGGACGAACTCGCCCCGGGGCGAGTTCAAGACCCTGTCATTTTGGGTACGACCCGTGACCGTTCCCATGTGCAAGCGCTCTCGGCACAGTCCTTCAAGGTGCAGTTCACGCTGGGCCAGCGTGCCCACGACAAGCTGCGGTACATCCAGGAGTTGTTGAGCCACGAGATCCCCTCGGGGGATATCGCCGAGGTCTTCGAAGCGCTCAGCGACCTCGCCATCCCTCAGCTCGAGAAGCGGAAGTTCGCGGCGACCGAGCAGCCCCGTCCCGGTCATCCGTCCCCGGCTGCCGACTCCCGTCACATCCCGGACGACGTCCAGCGAGCGGTCTGGGAGCGGGACGGTGGCTGCTGCTCGTTCGTGAGCGAATCCGGCCATCGGTGCGAAGCTCGCAAACTCGTTGAGTTCGACCACATCGAGGCGTTCGCGCGCGGGGGCGAGGCGACGGTGGATGGTGTCCGGCTGCTGTGCCGGGCGCATAACCACTATGAGGCGGAGCGGACGTTCGGCGCCGAGTTCATGCGGCAGAAGCGGATCGCCGCGGCCGAGGCGAAGGCACAGGCGAGGCGTGTACGCGAGCAGGAAGCCGCGGCTGCCCGTGCCCGGGCGACCGAGGAGCGGGCGCACGAGCTGGAGGTCGTCCCGTACCTCCGGCAGCTCGGATACAGCGCCCGAGAGTCTCGCGATGCCGCGGCCCTGTGCCGGGACATGCGGGACGCTTCGCTCGAAGAGCGGGTGCGCGTTGCGATGTCGTACTTCCGCTTGAGGGGCACGAAGCAGGTTCCGGCCGGCGAAAGCTCCCTGACGGCGGCGTCCACGGCGGTCGTGATCGCGGCCGGGCCCTGATGCCCTTCGACGATGAGTGTGTGAGCACGTCCCTTTATGGTCGATCGGGCGTTCTCGGACACAACCTGGTCGAGAGCGGCGCGAAGGCGAAGGCAAGCCTGAGTTCCCGCATCACCCGGCACGGGCCATTGTCGCCCGCGCGTAGGCCCGCAGCTCAAACGGATTGAGCAGCGGGTTCCTACCCTTCGGCCCTGAACTCCGGCGCGATCGCGTCCTTCATGTTGGGGGTCGGCGCCTGCGAGCCGGTCCAGGCGCAGCGCATCGGCTCTCCGCATCGCGGGCACTCGATGCGCGCGGCCCGGCCCTCGTCCGGGGACATGTACCAGCGCTCGACCTTCTGCTCGCAGCCATGCGTGTAGCAGAGATAGACGCACAGGGGCATCGCGTTCGCTCCGTGTTCATTCCGGCGGGGATCGGGTCGTCGGGACTCCGGTGGTCGCCGACATCATACCCGAATCCGGCCTGACCGCCCCCCACCGGCCCTGTGCTAGACTGGCCCGCCGCCAATTCTCGGCCTTGTTCGTGCGGGCAGGTCGCCCGCCGGCCGCATCCTCGTCCAGCGCCCGCCTCTTCGCGGGTCAGGGAGCGACATCCATGTTCAAGCGTCTCGGCCTCATGCTCGCACTGCTCGCCTCCGCGGGCCTGATCGGCTGCTCGGCACAGGGTCCCAAGTCCACCGACGCCAGCAAGCCGGCGTCCCAGGTCGCGGGCTTCAAGATCGGCATCATGACCGGCACGGTCTCCCAGAACGAGGAGGAGTTCCGCGCCGGCCAGCAGCTCACCGAGAAGTACGGCGACCGGGTCAAGCACGTCACCTACCCCGACAACTTCATGACCGAGCAGGAGACCGTGATCGCCCAGCTCGTGGGCCTCGCCGCTGATCCGGACGTGAAGGTGATCGTCGTCGGCCAGGCGATCCCGGGCAGCGTCGCCGCGGCGCGCAAGATCCGCGAACAGCGCCCCGACATCCTGATCGGCTTCGTCGAGCCTCACGACGATCCGGCGATGGTGAACGAGGCCGCCGACATCGCGGTCCAGCCCGACCAGCTCGAGCGCGGCAAGACAATCATCGCCGAGGCGGTTGCGATGGGCGCCAAGCGGTTCATCCACTACTCGTTCCCGCGGCACATGTCGCAGGAGCTGCTCGCGCGCCGCCGCGACATCATGAAGGAGGCGGCCAAGGCGAAGGGGATCGAGTTCCATTTTGTCACCGCCCCCGATCCGATGGCCGAGGGCGGCCTGCCTGCCACCCAGCAGTTCGTGCTCGAGGACGTCCCGCGGGAGATCAAGAAGTACGGTAAGGACACCGCGTTCTTCTCGACCAACTGCGGCATGCAGGATCCGCTCATCCGCATGGTACTCACGCACGGCGGCTACGTTTCCGAGCAGTGCTGCCCGAGCCCGACCCACGGATACCCCACGGCGCTCGGTATCACGGTCCCGCCCGACAAGGCCGGGGACATCGCCTACATCAGCAGCGAGAATCGCCGCATCATCGCCGAGCACAACATGACCGGGCACTTCGGCACCTGGGTCGCGCCCGAGAGCATGGTCGCGATGCGCGCGGTCGTGAACCTTCTCGTGGACGCGGTGGAAAAGAAGGTGGACTACAAGGACCCGGCGATCGTCCAGCAGTACCTGGTCGCCGAGGCGGGCTCGCCGGTCAAGGTCCGCAAGTACGATGAGAAGGCCGGCAACCAGTACCTGATCCTGCTGGACCACATCGTCTACTAGACCGACGCACATCACGCGACACGGGGGACGGGGCAATACCCTGTCCCCCGCGCCGCGACCGGCGGGATGATGGCTCCTGAAACTCCCATCCTCGAGCTGCGCGACATCTCGAAGGAGTACTACGGCAACCGCGTGCTCAAGCACGTCTCGCTCACGGTCCGGCCCGGCACCATCCACGGCGTCCTGGGCGAGAATGGCGCCGGCAAGTCCACGCTGATGAACCTGCTGTTCGGCATGCCGGTCATCCGAGACACCGGCGGCTATCAGGGCGACGTGGTGCTCGAGGGGCAGACGGCGACCTTCCGGTCGCCGGACGAGGCGATGGCCTCCGGGATCGGCATGGTGCACCAGGAGTTCATGCTCATCCCGGGCTTCACGGTCGCGGAGAACATCAAGCTGAACCGCGAGCCGACCATCCCCAATCTCCTGTCACGCGTGGCGGGCCGGAAGCTCGAGATCGTCGACCGCAAGCGCTGCGGCTCCGACTCGCGGATCGCGCTCGACCGCGTCGGACTTACGGTGGACGAGTGGCTCCCGGTGGCCGGTCTGCCGGTCGGTCACAAGCAGTTCATCGAGATCGCGCGCGAGGTGGACAAGCAGAACGTCCGCCTGCTCATCTTCGACGAGCCCACCGCCGTCCTCACCGAGAGCGAAGCCGACCAGCTCCTCAAGGTGATGAAGTCGCTGGCCGCCAAGGGGCTCGGCATCCTCTTCATCACCCACCGGCTCGACGAGGTGCTCACGGTGTGCGACGACATCACCGTGCTGCGCGACGGCGAGGTCGTGGGGCGGCCGGATCCCAGGACCACCACCGTGATCCGGATCGCCGAGCTCATGGTGGGACGCCCTGCGATGGTGGTGGGCGAAGAGGGCGCGCGCTCGCTTGCCGGGGACCCGCCCGCGCTCGAGGTCCGCAACCTCTCCGTGGACATGCCGGGCGAGCGGGTCGAAGATGTCTCCTTCACCCTGGCCGCCGGCGAGGTCCTCGGTCTCGCGGGTCTGGCGGGGCATGGGAAGATCGGGATCGCCAACGGCCTGATGGGGCTGTTCCCCGCGCGGGGCACGGTCACCAAGCACGGCGCCCCGCTCGCGCTCAACGATCCGCGGGCGGCGATCCGCGCGCGGCTCGCGTTCGTGTCCGAAGACCGGCGTGGTGTCGGCATCCTCCCCGACGAGAGCATCGAGTTGAACATCGCCCTGACCGCGATCGAGGCGCAGGGGCGCTTCCTCCACGCCGCGCCGCTCGAACCGTTGCGCCTGTTGAACGGTGGCGCGGTCCGCCGGCACGCCAATGAGATGATCCGCGCCCTCGACATCCGCTGCACCGGCCCGCGCCAGCACGTCCGGCGGCTCTCGGGTGGCAACCAGCAGAAGGTCTGCCTCGCGCGCGCCATGACGCTCGAGCCCGACACCCTGCTGGTCTCCGAGCCCACCCGCGGCATCGATGTGGGCGCCAAGGAACGCGTGCTCGAGCTGCTGCGGTCGCTCAATCGCGAGCGCGGCATGTCGCTGCTGGTCACCTCGTCCGAGCTGGCCGAGCTGCGCGCGATCTGCGACCGCATCGCCATCATCTACCACGGCCGCATCGAGGCCATCCTGTCGCGCGATGCCACCGACGCCGAGTTCGGCCTCGCCATGGCGGGCGAGCTGCGCGTGCTGGGAGGACGGCATGGCTGACGTCGCCGCCCCTTCCGACCGCACCCCGCCGCTCGTCATGCTCAAGGAGAGCATCCGCGAGATCGGGATCCCGCGCCTGCTGATCGCCGTCTTCCTCGTGGTCCTGTTCGGCGTCGCGGTCGCGACGAAGATGGACATCGCGTCGCTGGTCACCGACTCGCTCCTGCGCGCGGCCCGCAACGGGATCCTGGTGCTGGCTCTGCTGCCCGCCATTCAGGGCGGCGTGGGGCTCAACTTCGGGCTGCCGATCGGCGTCATCTGCGGGCTGGTGGGCTGCGTCATCACGCTCAACGCCGCGGTGGGCGGCTGGGCGGGCCTCGCGCTCTCGGCGGCACTCGCCATCGCCTTCGCGATCCCGGCCGGACTGGCCTACGGATGGCTGCTCAACCGCACGCGCGGACAGGAGATGATGGTCGGCACCTATCTCGGCTTCGCCGTGGTCTCGGGGATGAGCATCTTCTGGATCGCCGCGCCCTTCACCAACCCCACGCTGGTGTGGGCGATCGCCGGGCGCGGACTGCGCACCACGCTCACCGTGAGCGACGTCTATGGCAAGCTCCTCGACCGGCTCTGGTCGTTCACCGTGATGGGCGTCACCATCCCGACCGGCACGCTGCTGGTGTTCGCGCTCGCCTGCGCGGTGGTCGGACTGTTCTTCCGCACGCGCGCCGGCATCACCATCTCCGCGGCGCGCTCGAACCCGCGGTTCGCGCGCGCCGCCGGCATCTCGGACGAGCGCACGCGCATCCAGGCGACGATGTTCTCGACCGTGCTGGCCGCGGTCGGGATCGTGGTGTTCGCCCAGTCCTACGGGTTCCTGCAGCTCTACACCGCGCCCTTGCTGATGGCGTTCCCGGCGGTGGCCTGCCTCCTGATCGGCGGCGCCTCGGTCACGCGGGCGACCCTCACGCACGTCGTGATCGGCACGCTTCTATTCCAGTCCATCCTCACCGTGGCGCTGCCCGTGACGAGCCAGGTCGTCCAGGGCGACATCTCCGAGACCGCTCGTCTCATCATCCAGAACGGCATGATCCTCTACGCCCTCACCCGGCGGACGGACCGCTGACCATGGCGACCCCGATCCCACCGACCACCACCGCGGCGGCGCCCGCATCCGCCCCAGCGCGCACCCGCGGCGCCGCGATCCGTTCCGCGCTCGCCCACTCGGCGGTGCCGATCCTGTTCGCCATCCTGTGCCTGATCGGGATCATCGCCGCGCGACTGACGCCCGAGTATCTGGTGCGCGAGATGCTGGTGCGCTTCAGTCGCAACGCGGTGCTTGTCCTCTCGCTCCTCATCCCCATCCTGGCCGGACTGGGGCTCAACTTCGGCATCGTGCTCGGCGCCATGGCCGGTCAGATCGCGGCGATCCTCGTGACGTTCTGGAAGGTCCCGGGCGTGGCGGGGTTCGGGCTGGCGTGCCTGCTCGCCATCCCGATCGCGATCGTGTTCGGTATCGCGACCGGCTGGCTGTTCAACCGCGCCCGCGGACGCGAGATGGTGACCGGGCTGATCGCGGGCTTCTTCGCCAATGGTCTCTACCAGCTCCTGTTCCTGTTCGCGATCGGCACCCTCATCCCGTTCGCCGATCCGCGCATGGTGCTGCCCCAGGGCTGGGGGCTGCGCAACACGGTGGATCTCTCCGGCATCCAGTACGCGATGGACGACTGGCTGCGCCTGCGCGTGGACCTGGGCGGCTCGCCGGTGCGGGTGCCTATCGCCTCGTTCGCGCTGATCGGACTGTTCTGCGCGTTCAACCTGTTCTTCCTGCGCACCAAGCTCGGCCAGGAGCTGCGGGCGATGGGACAGGACGCGCACGTCGCGGCGACCGCGGGGATCCGCGTCGACCGCAATCGCATCATCGCGACCGTGCTGTCCACCGTGTTCGCGGCGTGGGGCCAGCTCTTCTTCCTGCAGAACATGGGCACCATGAACACCTACAGCTCGCACGAGCAGACCGGCATGTTCGCGATCGCGGCCCTGCTGGTCTCGGGCGCCACGGTGTCGCGCGCCACGGTCGGCCAGGCGCTGCTCGGCTGCCTGCTCTTCCACACGCTGTTCGTGGTCTCCCCGCTCGCCGGCAAGGCGCTGGCGGGCGACGCCCAGATCGGCGAATACTTCCGCGTGTTCGTGGCCTACGCCGTCATCACCGTGGCGCTCGTCCTGCATGCGTGGCAGAAGGGCCGCAAGCGGTAGCCCCACCCGGGATGGTCAACGTGCGATCCGCATCAGTACGTGATCCCGTCGCCCTCAGGTCCGAGTTCGATCGCCTCGCCACGATCTACGGCGGCTGGCTCCGCTGGCGCCGGACCGGTCGGCCGGTCGCGGAACGCAGGGTGCGCGCCGCCTGGGAGGAGCACGAGCGTTTCGACCGGCTCCCGACCCTCCCGGAGGCGCGGCGCCAGGCGGCTTCCCTCCTCCCCGGGGCGCAGGTCCGGCATCACCTGCTGTGGAGGTATTCGATCCGCTGGCAGCACGGCGCGGATGGTGGCGTCCGCACTTGATCCTATGGGCCTGCGGCACGCCTCAAGCGAGGTGCGCATCGGGCCGACAACCGTAGGGTGAGCCCCCTCGTGATCCTCGCCCTCTCCGTCCTCACCGCCTCGTCCGCCCCTTCGGCACTGCCGCGCGGGACCGAGGACTTCCGGCTCGGGATCTCCCGCGCGCAGACGGACAGCGCCGTGGCCGCGCGCAGCCTGCCGGTCATCTCGCAGGGCAGCGCGTTCCTCGTGTGCGGGAGCGACGACCCGACGGTCGAGTACGAGCAGTACTCCTTCTTCCTGGCGCCTCACGGCGTGACGCGCCTGTGGAAAGTTACGATCGGATATCGACTCGGGACCGCGAGGGAGGACCTCGATCTGGTCCTTGCCGACCTCGGACGGCGGCTGGGCAAACCGGCGAGCGATACCGGCGGCTCCACCGGGAAGACGACCGTGACGGGAGAACCCGTTCTGCCGGCCGCACGACAGGTCATCTGGGTGGATCCCTCGACCGCCGTCCAGCTCGGCGCGCGCTGGGGGGCCGAGCACGAACGCCAAGCCGACCGCATGATGGTCACCTGGACCGACCGGCGACTTCAGCGCCTGGTCGAAGCCCGGCGGAAGCAGGGGAAGACCGAAGAGACGGAGTAGCCGGCGGAGCGCAGGCTCTCCGCCCATGCCCGGCGCATCGGGCCGCGTCATGGAGTACGCTCGCCGGGATGAACTTTCTCGAGCGCGATGAACCACCTCCGACGCCGAAGCCCGAAGTGCCCGCGATCGACCCCAAGACCCTCGTCCGCGAGGGCTACGAGCGAGCCTCCTACGCCTACCGGGGCGACGAGTTCGAGGACTACGAGCGCTCCGGCTACGCCTACTGGCTGTCCCGCTTCACGCCCGAACTTGCCGGCGGCGCGCGGATCCTCGACCTCGGCTGCGGCTGCGGCATCCCGGCGAGCCGCGAGCTGGCCCGTCATTACCAGGTGACTGGCGTGGACATCTCGCCGCTGCAGATCGAGCGTGCACGCCGCCTGGTGCCGCGCGCACGATTCATATGCGCCGACATGGCCGAGGTCGGGTTCGAGCCTCGCTCCTTTGACGCCGCGGTCGCGTTCTTCTCCCTCATCAACCTGCCCCTCTCCGAGCAATCCCTCGTCATCGAGCGCGTCGCGCGCTGGCTCGAACCCGGCGGACGGCTGCTCGCGGTCGTCGGCAAGTACGCGTGGACCCGTGTCGAACCGGACTTCCGCGGCGTCGAGGGGGTGCCCATGTACTGGAGCCATGCCGATGTGGCTACGTACCGGAGCTGGTTCACTCGCGCCGGTTTCGTGATCGACGAGGAGGGTTCCGAGCCGCGGAAGGGGAACCCGGGTTACGCGGTGCTGATCGGCCGGGCCGCCGGGGGCGCCTGACGGAGTGTGGGTCGGATCCCAGACGAATGGCAACGACATTGCCCTTGATTTGGCCGGTAAATGCCTCAATATCGCCCCTTCCGCCCACGGTCAATCGGGGCCGCCCTCCCGCCGACGGTGGACATCGCGTACCCACACTAAGGAAGGCCGCTCGCCATGACCCCTCGCTACCGCATCCCCATTCTTGCCGTGAGCCTCACGCTGGCGCTGGTGTCCGTCGGTGTCACGGGATCCCAAGCCGCGAGCATCACGATCCGCAGCGGCAATGTGGCGCCGACGGCGACCGATCCGGTGATCACGTACCTCGTCGAGCCCTCGGGCAACTGCAACGTTCCGTTCGCCGGTGCATTCGGGCCCGCGGACTTCGCCGCGGCCGATGCGGGACCGCCGGCGTGGTCGCTCCCCGCCCACTCGGCCTGGGTCACATCCCTGTCGTGCGATCCCGCCGCCAACTGGATCTCGACCGCTCCCGGCTGGCCCTCGCGCTCGACCCTCTACTCGGTCCCGTTCAATATCCCGCTCCCGGCTCCATGCTGCATCGAGAGCGCGACGCTCGACTTCTGCTGGGCCGCCGATGACATCCTGGGCGACCCGGCCGGCAACGGGCCAAACCCGTTCGGCGTATACCTGAATGGGACGGGGCTGGGCATCGCCGGCGGGAACTATTCGGCCGCCACGCGCGTCATCATCGACATCAAGACGCTCCTGAACTGCGGAGACAATCGGCTCTACGTCTACAACCGGGACTTGGGATGCGCCGTCGCCGGGGCGATCTTCAGCGCCACCATCAACTACACGGAGTGCATCACGCCGGTCCGCCGTGCGACCTGGGGCTCCCTTCGTTCGCTGTACCGCTGACGCCCGACCCTCGCGCTTCCGCACGAGGTCCTGACCTCCGACACGGGCCGGCCGACACCCTCGGCGGCCCGTTGTGCGCTGCGATCGGGGCGCGTATCCTTGTCCACCTACGCTGAGGGTGGACACCATGACGTCGCCCGCATCACTCATCGACACCCAGGGCCGTGTGGTGCGCGATCTGCGCATCTCGGTCACCGACCGCTGCAATCTGCGGTGCGTCTACTGCATGCCCGCCGAGGGCATGCCGTGGCTGGCGAAGAGCGACCTGCTCACGTACGAGGAGCTCACGCGCTTCGCCCGCGTGTGCCTCTCGCTCGGGGTGCAGGGCATCCGGCTCACCGGCGGCGAGCCCACCGTGCGCGCCGAACTGCCGACGCTGGTGCGCATGTTGAACGGACTCGCGCCCGACCTCGACCTGTCGCTCACCACCAACGGGCTCAAGCTGGCCGCGATGGCGGAGGAGCTGCGCGACGCGGGGCTTAGCCGCGTCAACGTGAGCCTCGATTCGCTCGACCCCAGGCGCTTTCACCAGATCGCGCGCCGGGACCGGTTCCACGAGGTCATCGCCGGGCTCGAAGCGGCGAAGCGCGCCGGGCTCTCGCCCATCAAGGTGAACGCGGTTCTGATGAAGGACTTCAACGAGGACGAGGTGGTCCCGCTCGCCCGCTGGGCGCGCGAGAACGGCTATCAGCTGCGATTCATCGAGTGGATGCCGCTCGATTTCGGCCACACCTGGGAGCGCTGGAAGCTGGTCCCCGCCGCCGAGATCCTCGAGCGATTGAATGCCGAGTTCCCGCTCACCGCCGCCCGGGTGACCGATCCGAGCGCCCCGGCCTCGCTCTACGACTACAACGACGGCGCGGGCAGCGTCGGCGTCATCGCCTCGGTGACGCGGCCCTTCTGCGGGCACTGCGACCGCATCCGGCTCACCGCCGACGGGCAGATCCGCACCTGCCTGTTCTCGCTCAAGGAGTACGACTTCCGGACGGCGATGCG
>JBKJXJ010000086.1:0-3126 GCA_046716125.1 Candidatus Eiseniibacteriota bacterium | reverse complement strand
GCTGTGGGTCAAGCGGCGTGGCGGCGCGGGCGGCGTCGGTGCACGCCGGTTCGTCGTGCTCGCCGCCGGGATGAACGATCTCATCCGGCCGGCGCTCTACGGCGCGCACCATCGCATCGTGCCCGTTAGGCCGCGCGCGGGCGCCGCGGAGCCGGCCACCGTGGTGGGGCCGGTGTGCGAGAGCGCCGATGTGTTCGAGCGCGGGGCGAGCCTGCCGCCGCTCGAGCGCGGCGACCTCGTCGCGATCCTCGATGCCGGCGCCTACCGCGCCGTGATGTCGTCCAACTACAACGGACGCGGCCGGCTCGCCGAGCTCACGGTGACCGGCGGCCGGCTGACTCGCGCGCGGGCGGCGGAGGACGCCGCGACCCTCGGCGCCCGCGACACCGACGAGGCGCTGGACGTCTAATCCGCCGCCAGCAGCGCCGCGACCTTGATCTCGAGCTCCGCGGCGTTCGCCGGGATCCCGGTCCATTGGGCGACGATCCGCCCCTGGCGATCGATCAGGAACGCCGCGGGCACTGCCTTGACCCGATACGCGTCCCAGGCCGGACTCTTTTCCGAGTCCAGCGCGATCGGATAGCCGATCTTCTTCGCGGCGACGTACTTCTTCACCTTGGCCGGGCCGCCCTCGTCGATCGACACGCCGACGACGGCGAACCCGCGCCCGGCATACTTCCGATGGAGCGCCTGCAGCTCCGGCATGGACTTCCGGCACGGTGCGCACCACGTCGCCCAGAAGTCGAGCAGCACGACCTTCCCCTTGAGGCTCGCGTTGGAGAGCGGCGAGCCGTCGAGCGCCTTGAGCGAGAATGCCGGCGCCGGTCTGGGTAAGCTCGGCGGGATGTAGGCCGCCGGATCGGCGTCGAACGCCTTGGCGCACTTCTCCGAGCAGAAACCGTACTCCTTGCCCCCGTACGGGCGCACCGCTTTGACCTCTTCTTCCTCCGCCTCGCCATGCGAGACGACGCAGACGAGGCACATCGCCTTCTTTTCCGCGGCGAACGCCCACCCGGCCCCCGCGCCGCTCACCGTGGCGAGCAGTCCCGCCAGCAGGAACATCGTCAGCACCTTCATAGGTGTTCTCCTTTCAGAATCCGACCGATATCGCGATGCCGGCGCGCTCGAGCCAGGCCCAGACGAGCGTGGCGCTGTAACGCGCGGTCGCGAATGAACCCAGGAGATGCGTGCGGTCCCCGTCGTACATCGGCTGGAGCGAGAATCCGCGACCCAGCTCGATGTTGGCGCCGAACGGCACGTTCCAGCCCTCGTCCCACTCCGAATAGTTGAGGCTCACGTAGGGCGACGTCCGCAGCAGCGGCAGATACTTCGCCCCGGTGAGGTAATACGCCTGCTTGCCCTCCGGTGATCCGATGCGATCCGAGCTGGTGCCGAGGAATACCGCCGGCCGCCGCTCGCCCTCCGTGAGGAGGAACCACGTCACGAGCGGACCGACCTCGCCGGCCACCGGGTTGTACTCGACGCCGAGCTGCAACGTCGGGATGACGCGATAGTTCGCCGTCGTCCGCCACCGCGGGCGCGTCAGCTCCGTATCCACGTATCGGAGCGACAACATCCATTGCGCATGAAGGCCGCTCCCCCGGAGCGGCGCCCCCTCGCCGGGTCAGCCGCTTCAAGTGGGCGCCGTCGCGGTCGGCCGTGCCCGGCGCAGCGGCTCGCCCACCGCGCTGTCGGGCTCTGCGGCCCGAGCGGGCAGGGCGGCGGCGGCGAGCAGCCCCGCGACCATCAATTGTCGAAGCATAGAAGACCTCCGTCGTGAGTGGGACCGGTCGAACTGGAACCGACCGGCGACTCAGTTACGGAGCGTCTGGAGGAGCAGGTAGCGGGGGGTGAGCGCGGGCGCGCGCGCGGGCGGGGACTCGGAGGCTGCGATCGGAGGCGAGAACGCGACGGCGTCCCGATGGCCCGGCTCGATCACCGGGAGATCGTCCCTGGGGAGAGCCGTCCGGTACGTCTCGCCGGCGGCGGCGAGCACGCATTCCCCATCATCCGAGACAGGGCACTCGCGCTCCGGCCCGCAGCACGAGTCGGTCGCGCCTTCATCGCAGCACACCGTCGCCGCCAACGACGAAGTCGGGGCGACCAGGACCATCAACAGCATCACGACGCGGGGCCACATGATGCGGGGAGCGTATCACGGCGCCGGTGGGGGGCTGTTCGGGCTTTGACACGCCCCACATCGGCTTGACACTTCCCCGGCCAGGCGCGAGACTGCGCCGGCCTTTTTCTCCATGTGCCCCGGTCTTTTCGCGCCCGGGAACGTCGTCGGTCACCTTGTGAAACTTGGCGCAAGCCGACCTTCGGGCCGGCGCCGCGTGTGAGGTGGGTGGGTGCTCCAGGTCGTCTGCATCAAGCAGGTCGCGGATACCGAGACCCGGGTCAAGGTGGCGGCGGACGGCCGCACCCTGGACCCCGCCGGCGTGACCTGGATCCTCAACCCCTACGACGAGTTCGCGCTGGAGCAGGCGCTGCGCATCCGCGAGGCCGAAGGGTCGGGCGAGGTGGTCGTCATCTCGCTGGGCGGATCCGGCGTCCAGACCACGATCCGCAACGCGCTCGCGCTGGGGGCGGACCGCGCAATCCATCTCAAGACCGATACCGTTCAGCCGGATCCGCTCCAGGTCGCGCGTGCGCTCGTCGCCGAGCTCCAGACCGAGGCGCTCCAGCCGGCCCAGCTTCTGTGGTTCGGCAAGCAGGCGGTGGACGATGACGCCTCCCAGGTCGGCCCAATGGTCGCCGAACTGCTCGGCCACCCGTGCGTCACCGTCGTCGCCGCGATCGAGCTCAAGGGCGGCCAGGCCGTCGTCGAACGCGAGATCGAAGGCGGGCGCGAGGTCGTCGAGCTGACTCTACCGGCGCTGCTGGCCGCCGAGAAGGGCCTGAACGAGCCGCGCTACGCCTCGCTCAAGGGCATCATGGCCGCCAAGAAGAAGCCGATCGAGGAGAAGCCGGCGGCGCTCGGCGCCCCGGCGCTCGAGGTGCTCTCGCTGGCCCCGCCGCCCGCGCGCGCCCCGGGCCGCATCATCGGGCAGGGTGTCGAGGCGGTGCCCGAGCTGGTGCGCGTGCTGCGCGAAGAAGCGAAGGTGATCTGATGGCGATCCTGGT
>JBKJXJ010000085.1:0-3407 GCA_046716125.1 Candidatus Eiseniibacteriota bacterium | reverse complement strand
TCGGCCGCGCCGGGCGCGGCCTCGAGGGTGTCGCGCACCTTGCGGGCGAACGCCCCCATGGCGAAGGGCTTCTGAAGAAATGCCGACGTGGCTTCCGGGCCGCCCTGGCGCATGGCGGCATCATCGGTATAGCCCGACATGAAGAGCACCCGGAGCGCCGGACGCTCGGCGAGCAGTTGTTGCGCCAGCTCGCGTCCCCCCATCCTGGGCATCACCATGTCGGTCACGAGCAGATGGAGCGGACCGGTATGCGCGCGGGCCGCCGCCAGCGCTTCGACTCCGTTCGCCGCCTCGATGACCCGGTAGCCCTGGTTCTCGAGCGCTTCCCGCGCCACGGCGCGCACCGCCGGCTCGTCTTCCGCCAGAAGGATGGTCTCGTTCCCGCGCACCGACATCGGGGCCGCGGTCTCGCCCCCCGGCGCCCCGGACTGCGCGTCGAGTCGCGGCAGGGACACGGTGAAGGTCGTGCCCCGCCCCGGCGTGCTGTCCGCCTGGATGCGTCCGCCGCTCTGCTCGACGATGCCGTAGACCATCGAGAGCCCGAGGCCGGTCCCCTTGCCCTGCTCCTTGGTGGTGAAGAACGGCTCGAAGATGCGGGCGGCGGTCTGCGCGTCCATCCCGCAGCCGGTGTCACGCACCGCGATCGTCACGCATGGGCCGGTCCGCGCCGGGCCATCGCCGGCCGGGGCATCCGCTTCGAGGGCCGCCACTTCGACGGTGAGCACGCCGCCGTCCGCCATCGCGTCGCGGGCGTTGACGGCGAGGTTCATGATGACCTGCTCGAGCTGGCCTCGGTCGGCGCGAACCTGCACCGGCCGCTCCCCGAGCACGATGACCAGCTCGATGTGCTCGCCGATCAGCCGGCGGAGCATCTCCTCCATCTCGGCGACGACGAGGTGGATGTCCAGAACCCGCGGCGTCAGCACTTCCTTGCGGCTGAATGCCAGCAGCTGCCGGGTCAGCAACGCCCCGCGCGTGGCGGCCTTCTGGATCGCCTCGACGTGCCGGTGGTGCGGGTGGGTCGGGTCGAGCCTCCGCAGCAGGAGCTCGCCGTGACCCATGATCGCGGCGAGCAGATTGTTGAAGTCATGGGCGACCCCGCCGGCGAGCCTGCCGATCGCCTCCATCTTCTGCGCCTGGCGCAGCTGGTCCTCGAGGCGGCGGCGCTGCGACACGTCGTTGGAGACGCCGATGAGCCCGGCGGGCCGGCCGTCGGGGCCGAGCGAGGGCCGGTACCAGGTCTCGAACCTGAGCTCCCCGACGTCCACGCCGCTCATGAACTCCTCGCCGGCCAGGGCGCGCCGGACGTCGTCGAGGATCCGCGGATGGTCCCGGTAGTGCTCGAACACGGAGCGACCGACGACCTCCCCGGGCTTGAGCCCGAGGCTGGCCAGACCCTGGCCCTCGGACAGGGTGAACACCCCGTGCTCGTCGATCGCGAACAGCACGACCGGCGCGTTGGCCACGACCGAGCGGAGGCGCTCCTCGGCATTGCGCAGCGCCTCCTCGACCCTGCGGGTCTCGGTGACGTCCTGGAACTCGAGCATCTCGACCTCCTGGCCGTCGAGGTCGTAGCGCGTCCCACTGATGCTCGCGAAAAGCTCGCCGCCGTCCCGTGTGCGGATCCGGCCCTCGAATGGGGTCAGATTCCCTTCCGAGAAGCCGGCGCGGTACTGCTCGGCGAGCCGCGGCCACTCCCCGGCCGGATGCAGGTCCTCGAGGGTGAGCCCGCACAGCTCGTCGGCGGTGTGGGCCGTCATCCGGCTCGCCACCGGGTTCGCCATGATGATGCGCCGCGTCGCGGGGTCCACCATGATGATGGCCTTGCCGCTGCGCTCGAACAGGAGCCGGTAGCGCGATTCCGAACGCCGCAGCACCTCGAGATCGGTCAGGTCCTGGACCATGACCAGCACCTCGAGCAGCTGTCCGTCGGGCCCCTTGATGGGGAACGCGCTCAGGTAGAGCGAGCTCGAACCCGCGCGGTTGTGGCGCCGGAACTCCTGGTGGACGACCTCGTTCCCGGCCACGGCGCGGGCCACCGGGCAGTCGCCGCACTCGGGTGGCGTGCCGGTGGTCGAGCGTCGAGAGCAGACCGCGCCGCATCCCTGACCGATCCAGCTGCCGCCCGATGGACCCGGGGCCGCATGCGAGGCGAGCAGGACGTTGGTCCAGCGAATCCGCCCGGCGCGATCGGCGACGAACACCTCGGCGTCGGAACGGTGGACGATGGCCGAGAACTTCTGGCGCTCGCGCTCGAGGACGCGGATCTGCTCGTCCATGGATTTGAACCACCGCTCGTACTCGCGCCGCATCGTGCGGGAGCGCGTCGCCTCGTGGTGGGCGGCGGCGAGGCACGCGAGCACGCCCGACAGGCGCGGGATCAGCGAGAGCGCCGCGCCCATGCGCGAGGCCTCGCCGCCGGAGAGGCAGACCGAGCCGATGACGCAGCCGGCGGCGACCAGCGGGATGACGCGGGGCGGCGGCTTGCCGGGACCCTGCCCCTCGGGGGGCCACTCGCCCAGTCCGCGCGACGATTCCGCCGCCGCGAGGAAGGTCGTCCGATGGCGCTCGCGGACCGCGGCGTCATCCGGGTACCAGGTCTCGAGGACGGCGTCGCCGCCCTCGGCGGGGAGGATGGCGGCGATCCGCGCCCCGCTCAGCTCGGCGAGGATGCGCAATCCGCGCGCGAGCCCGGTCTCGAGCGAGTCCGAGACGAGGACCTCGTCGAGCAGCCGCGCCGTCGCGTCGCCGGATGAGAGGGACGGGCGTCCCGCATCCATCGGGTGTGCGCCTTCAGCGCCCGGGGTCGGAGTCACGCGCCTGGTAACGGAGGGCGAGCCAGTCGGCCACGCGCTGGACGCTCGCGACCGCCGTGTCGTCGAACGCCCCCACCTGGTGACTGTCGATGTCGATCTGGGCATGGATCCGGTCGCCGGACCGGATGAGGATGACCAGCTCGGAGCGGGTCTCGGTGCTGCACGCGAGATAGTTCGAGATCTTGCGCACGTCCGGGATGTTCTGGTTGCGCTTCTCCGCCACCGCGGTCCCGCACACGCCGGTGCCGACGCCGATGAACACGTGGTCGGTGGGCGAGCCCACGAAGGGCCCGAGCCGCAGCACGTCGTCCGGGAACAGCTCGTAGATCCCGGCCCAGTCGAAGCGCGTGTCGAGCTGGTGGACCCCCTGGACGGCGGCCTCGAGGACCGCTTCGAACGGCGCGTCCTGGACGACCAGCGCGTCGAGCTGCGACATCAATCGATCCATGTGCATGGACGACCTCGCGTCAACGAGCGGAGGGCTGCCGAAGAGTTATCGGGCCGCCGAAGGGACGCCTTTAGCGGGCGTCCGAGAACCGCCCGGGCGGCAGGTCCACTGACGAGTGGGGCTGGAGCGACGCGCCCGAAGGG
>JBKJXJ010000084.1:0-13221 GCA_046716125.1 Candidatus Eiseniibacteriota bacterium | reverse complement strand
GGGCCAGCCGACGCGCTTGAGCAGCGGGACGTCGGGGAGGTCGTCACCGACGGCGGCGCAGGCGCTCCACAGCACCTCCTCGCGCGCGCGCACGTCCTCCGCGACGGCGACCTTGTCCTTGATGCCGAGATAATGCTCGAGCTTGAGGTCCATCATGCGGCCTTTGACGGCGGCCGAGTGGCGGCCGGAGATCACCACCGGCAGGAGCCCGGCCTCGCGCGCCCAATCGAGGGCGATGCCGTCACGGACGAAGAAGTTGCGCTGGTCGCCGCGGATGTCCCAGCCGATCACGCCGTCCGTCAGCGTTCCATCCACGTCGAGGAACAGGATGCGGACCTTGCCGGAGGGCGGGCTAGGCATGGGCGCGCTCGCTCACCGCGTCGCGCACCCGGCGTGCCTCGTCGAGGAACCGCTCGACGTCGGCGAGCGGCAGCTGGGTGCCGGCATCCGAGAGGGCGCGCGCGGGATCGGGGTGCGCCTCGAAGAACAGCGCGTCCACCCCGCAGGCGATCGCGGCACGCATGAGCGGGAACGCGAAGCGGCGGTCGCCGCCGGTCTCGACGCCTCCCGGCTTCTGCAGGCTGTGGGTCGCGTCATAGACCACGGGCCAGCCGAGCTCGCGCATGGTGACGAGCGCACGCATGTCCACCACCAGGTCGTGGTAGCCGAACGTGGTGCCACGCTCGGTGAGCAGGATCCGCTCGCCGCCCGCGCGGGTGATCTTCTCCACCGCCTGCGCCATGTCCTCTGGCGCCAGGAACTGCCCCTTCTTGACGTTGACCACCCGCCCGGTGCGCGCGGCCGCTTCGAGCAGCGCCGTCTGGCGACAGAGGAAGGCCGGGATCTGGAGCACGTCGGCCACGTCGGCCGCGGTCCCGACCTCGTCCACCTCGTGCACGTCGGTCAGCACGGGCACCGCGAGGTCGCGCCGCACGCGCTCGAGCGCGCCCAGCGCCTGATCGGGCGGAAGCCCCGCGAAGGATCGGGCACTCGAGCGGTTGGCCTTGCGGTAGGACGCCTTGAAGACAAATGGGAGGTCGCGCGCGGCGCAGGCCGCCTTGAGATGGGCGGCCACCTTGAGGCACAGGTCGGCGCTCTCCACCACGCACGGTCCCGCGATGATGAGGAGGCGCGGGCCCCCTGCCTCCACGTCCTCGACGCCCCCTGCGGCGCCGATCGTGAATCGCTTCATGCCGGGCGCGGCGGGCCGACTTTCGAGCCGGGGGCGCGTCGGGCCCCGGACTCCGCCAGGCGGATGCTCGTGTCTGGGTCGTCGTCCGGTTCGGGGCGCGGCGAGTCGATCATCCCGGGCCTTTGCTCCGGCGCGAAGTCATTGTCGCCGATCCGGGCGCGACGGCGCTCGAGTGCCGCGCGCACGAAGTCCTTGAAGAGCGGGTGCGGCTCGTGCGGTCGAGACTTGAGCTCGGGATGGAACTGGACCGCCAGGAACCAGGGATGGTCCGGGAGCTCGATGATCTCGACCAGCTCGCGCCCCACGCACTTGCCCGAGAGCACGAGGCCACGCGACTGGAGCTGGGCCGCGTACTTGTTGTTGAACTCGTAGCGATGGCGGTGGCGCTCCTCGACCTCGAGCTTGCCGTACGCCCGCGCGGCGAGGCTTCCCGGCTTGAGCGCGCAGCGATAGGCGCCGAGCCGCATGGTGCCGCCCTTCTCGGTGACGTCGGACTGCTCGCTGAGCAGGTCGATGACCTTCTGCGGCGTCGAGGAGTCGAACTCGCTCGAGTTGGCCTGCGCCCAGCCCGCGACATTGCGCGCGAACTCGATCGTCGCCACCTGCATGCCGAGACAGAGCCCGAGGTACGGCACGCCGCGCTCGCGCGCGAACCGCGCGGCCATGATCTTGCCCTCGATGCCGCGCTCGCCGAAGCCGCCCGGCACGACGATGCCATCCAGGTCGTTGAGGTAGGCGGCCGCGCCCTGCTGCTCGATGTCCTCGCCCTCGATCCAGCGCAGCTCGACCCGCGCGTCGTTAGCCGCCCCGGCGTGGACGAATGACTCGATGATGCTCTTATAGGCGTCGCGCACGTGGGTGTATTTGCCGACGATGCCAACCACTGCCTGCTTGGTGGGATTCGTCACGCGGTCCACGAACGCGTCCCATGACTGCAGATCGGGCTCGCCCGTCTCGAGGCCCAGTTCGCGCGCCACCAGCGAGTCCAGCGCGCCGCGGTGGAAGATCTGCGGCACCTGGTAGATCGACTCCACGTCGTTGGCGTCGATGACCGCCTCGGTCGGCAGGTTGCAGAACAGGGCGATCTTCTCGCGCAGGTCGCTCGTCAGCGGCTGCTCGCAGCGGCACAGCAGGATGTCGGGCTGGATACCGATCTCGCGCAGCTCCTTGACGCTGTGCTGGGTCGGCTTGGTCTTCATCTCGCCCGCGGCCTTGATGAACGGCACCAGCGTCACGTGGACGAACAGCGTGTCGCGCCGGTGCTCGAGCCGAAGCTGGCGGACCGCCTCGAGGAACGGCAGCGACTCGATGTCGCCGACCGTGCCGCCGATCTCGACGATGTGGACGTCAGCCTGGGTGGTGAGACCGAGGGAGTAGATGCGCTTCTTGATCTCGTCGGTGACATGCGGGATGACCTGCACCGTGCGCCCGAGATAGTCGCCGCGACGCTCCTTGGAGAGGATGGCGTCGTAGACCTGCCCGGCCGTGACGTTGTGGCTGCGCGTGACCGCGATGCCGGTGAAGCGCTCGTAGTGGCCCAGGTCGAGGTCGGTCTCGGCGCCGTCGTCGGTGACGAACACCTCGCCGTGCTGGAACGGGCTCATGGTGCCCGGGTCGATGTTGAGATAGGGGTCGAGCTTCATGAGCGTCACGCGCAGCCCGCGGGCCTTCAGCAGCATCGCGAGCGAAGCGGCGGCGATCCCCTTGCCGAGCGACGAGACCACGCCCCCGGTGACGACGACCATCTTGGCCATGTGACTCTCCCCTTCCCGAAGGGCCTCGTCGTGGCGCCGCGCCTACCCGCGCGGGCCGCGCCTCTCCAGTGCCGCGAGCTGCTCGGGCGTATCCACGCCCGCGAACGGCCGCGAGCCCGACACCACCTTGATCCTGACCCCGCGCTCAACCGCGCGGAGCTGCTCCAGTCGCTCCTCCTGCTCCAGGCGCCCGGGCGGCCACGAGGCGAACTCGAGCAGGAACTCGCGCGTGAACGCGTAGACGCCGACGTGCCGCAGGACCACCCCGCGCGGGTCGGGCACCGGCCACTGACGGGTAAAGTAGAGGCCGAACCCGCCGGCGTCCACCCCGACCTTGACCACGTCCGGCTTCGCAAGCGCCGCGCGGTTGTGCTCCGCGTGCGCGAGCGTGCCCATCTGGACTCCGGGCTCGGCGCGCATCGCTTCGATCAGCCGCCCGACCGCGTCCGAGTCGAGCTCGGGCTCGTCGCCCTGGATGTTCAGCACGATGCCGGCGTCAGGTCGCCGGCCCGCCACCTCGGCGATGCGGTCGGTGCCGGAGGCGCAGTCCTCGGTCGTCATCTCGACCGTCGCGCCCCACCCGCGCGCCGCCGCGGCGATCCGCTCGTCGTCGGTGGCGATCACGAGCGAGTCGATCCCCGGCGCCGCGCGCGCTCGCTCCCACACGTGCTGGAGCATGGGCCTCCCCCACAGCATGGCGAGCGGCTTGCCGGGGAAGCGCTGGGCGCCGAAGCGGGCGGGGATGACGGCGAGGGCGCGCGCCATCAGGGAAACCCTTCTTCCCACGAACCGGACTCGATCCTGTGCTGAGCAAAAGATGCCGTGACGTCCGGAAACTTGTAGGGATGAATCCCGACGCTGAGGCTCTCGCCCTGCGGGCTGATAAGCGTGATGCGGCTTCCCCGGTATGGGGGCAGCACCCCATGAAAGTGTTCGTGAACGACCACCGAATCCAACTGCATGGTCACCCAATTCCGACCCAACCGAACAGTCTCGACATCACCCCGGGCGTCCTGCACGACTCGGCTCCACTCCGTTTCCCGGCCCCATGGGCGGTCGCGAAGCCTCAACTCGTCTCGCTCGTCAAGCCTGAGCGATTCTCGAAAGGCGAGCCATTGTCGATGACTCGCCTCCTGTTCACTGGATTGCCACAAACTGTCCCTTGCGGTCAGCGTTCCGATCCGCCGTCCGTCAATGAGCAAAGTCGCCCCAACAGTCGTGCGGTCGCCGATGACGATCAAAGTGCCAAGGGTCTCACCACCACTGCAACCCACGCACAGTCCGAGTGCCATGAGAGCGGTAAAGGCCACGGCCTCCAGCCCTCGTGTTGGGCCTAGATGACGAGGAAGGGCGAGGATGACGGCGAGCACCGTGCGGGATCCATCGGAGGCGGGTGGCACGGGACCGGACCGTACCACAGGGTGCCTGCGACCGTGGAATGACAGGGCCTTGAACATGCCCCAGGGCATGTTGGAAGTGACAGGGCCTTGTATCCGCGCTGGCGCGGATTGCGGGTGGGCCCCCGGGGACATCGGAAATGACAGGGCCTTGCATCCGCCGCGCGGCGGATAGAAATGACGAGTCCCCTCCCACCCGAAACGGGGGCGGCAGCGGCCCGTGCTCGTTGCTACGCGGTAGAGGCCTCGCCTAGGCTGTGTATGAGAACGCCACCCGCAGGTAGCGCTCAATGAAGGCCAGATGATCCATCGCGAGGAAGTTCACCGCTCCTTGTCGCAAGCAGTCTCAGACGCGGCTCTGCCCCCGTTCCAGCGCCTCGAACTCCGAGACGCTGCCGATCAGCGTGGCGACTTCGGCCGCGATCTCCGCCGCGAGCGCCGTCGAGAGCCCCTTTTTTCAGCCCCCGCCTCCGATTCGACCTCGGCATTCGCCCACTGCTCGCAGGCGGCCCAATACGCCTCCACCCGCTGGCGGAACTCCTTCCCGGCGGCAATCTGCCCGCGCACCACCTCGACCCGTTCCGCCGGGATCAGGCGCGACCGGGTCTGTCCCCCGACATTGCGCGTCAGGCTGTAGTAGGGACCGTGCCGCGCGTGCTCATCCCGCTGACACGCGCACCTTGGCTTGCTGCACTTCATGTAGCGTTCCGAAAGCGACCCGCGGCGCATCGGCCGTGACGAGGCCAGGCGCTTCGAAAGACTGCGGACCGGGGCGGGAATCGCGGAAGAATCGCTGGCCATGACAACCCCGGGACCGTAACTCCTCTTGACTTGCGCACATGCGGTGCCAGAGCATGGACCATCTTCGCGGGGCGGGGAGCGCCCCGGAGCCCCGCCCGGAAAGGCCAAGGCAAGAGATGAAACCTGTGCGACGTGGAAGCGAAAGGGAGAGGTGGTTGAACGCGAGCCGGACTCCTGTTCGGGCGGGCGTTTGCTTCCACTCCGTGTGGGTCATGGCGTGTTCGTTCGCGTTCGCGGCGTGGTTGTTGGGGAATGGGTCCGCCCTGGCGCAGAACGTCCGGCAGGACTTCTACGTCACCAACGGGACGGTGCTGTCGGAGGCGCTATCGGGGAACACGCTCTACATCGGAGGCACTTTCTCGTCGGTGGGGCCTGCGTCGGGATCGGGTGTCCCGATCGATGGGGTGAGCGGCGCTCCAGTGAGTGGATTCCCGAAGGTGGCCGGGACAGTCGATGCAGTCGCTTCTGACGGAGCGGGTGGGTGGTTCATCGGCGGGTCCTTCACCGCGGTCGGTGGCATCCCCAGGTCGAATATCGCGCACGTCCGGCCCGACAACAGCGTCTCGTCCTGGAACCCGAACGCCAACGCCCAAGTCTTTGCCCTGGCGGTGAGCGGCGGGACGGTGTACGCGGGGGGCTACTTCGGCAGCATCGGGGGCCAATCGCGAAGTAGAATCGCGGCCCTGGATCGCATCACCGGGCTCGCCACCGCCTGGGACCCCAACGCCGACGACTTAGTCAATGCCCTGGCGGTGAGCGGGGGGACGGTGTACGCGGGTGGGAGCTTCACCCTCATCGGTGGGCAGACTCGGAACCGGATCGCGGCGCTGGATGCCGCGAGCGGGCTCGCCACCGCCTGGAACCCCAACGCCAACAACTTTGTCAACGCCCTGGCCGTGAGCGGGGGGACGGTGTACGCGGGTGGGAGCTTCACCCTCATCGGTGGGCAGACTCGGAACCGGATCGCGGCGCTGGATGCCGCGACCGGGCTCGCCACGCCCTGGGACCCCAACGCCAACAACTATGTCCTCGCCCTGGCGGTGAGCGGGGGGACCGTGTATGCGGGCGGGGGCTTCAGCAACATCGGGGGTCAATCGCGGACCAGCATCGCGGCGCTGGATGCGACGACCGGGCTCGCGACCGCCTGGAGCCCCAACGCGAGCGGCGCAGTCAGTGCCCTGGCAGTGAGGGTAGGGACGGTGTACGCGGGCGGGTCGTTCTCCAGCATCGGGGGGCAGACGCGAATCTTCCTCGCGGCGCTGGATTCCACGACCGGGCTCGCCACCGCCTGGAACCCGAACCCGAACAGTGCAGTCAGGGCCCTGGCGGTGAGCGGCGGAACGGTGTACGCGGGCGGAAGGTTTACCAGCATCGGGAGCTGGCAGCTGCGGAACCGGCTCGCGGCGCTGGATGTCACGACCGGGCTCGCGACCGCCTGGAACCCCAGCGCCAACAGCACTGTCGACGCCCTGGCGGTGAGCGGTGGGACGGTGTACGCGGCGGGGACGTTCACCAACATCGGGGGGCAGATACGGAACCGAATCGCGGCGCTGGACGCCACGACCGGGCTCGCCACCGCCTGGAACCCCAACGCCAACGACCTTGTCAAGGCCCTGGTGGTGGACGGTGGGACGGTGTACGCGGGCGGATCGTTCTCCAGCATCGGGGGGCAGACGCGCAACCGGATCGCGGCCCTGGATGCCACGACCGGGCTCGCCACCCCCTGGAACCCCAACGCCACCGGCACGGTCAACGCGCTGACCGCGAGCGGTGGGACGGTCTACGCCTGCGGGAGCTTCACCACGATCGGTGGGCAGGCGCGCAACCGGATCGCGGCGCTGGATGTCACGACCGGGCTCGCCACCTCCTGGAACCCAAACGCGATCGGCGAGGTCCGTGCGCTGGCGGTGAGCAGTGGGACGGTGTACGCGGGTGGGAGCTTCACCAACATCGGGGGCCAGGCGCGCAACCGGATCGCGGCGCTGGATGTCACGACCGGGCTCGCGACCACCTGGAACCCGAACGCCAGCGGCTCGGTGAATGCCCTGGCAGTGAGCGGTGCGATGGTTTACGCGGGCGGATTGTTCGGCACCATTGGTGGGCAGGCGCGCAACCAGCTCGCGGCGCTGGATGTCACGACCGGGCTCGCCACCACCACCTGGAACCCGAACGCCAACCTGGGTGTCAATGCCCTGGTGGTGAGCGGGGAGACGGTCTACGCGGGCGGGGATTTCACGGGCATCCGCAACCTGGCGCAGAGCAACATTGCCGCCATCGGCGACGTGACCGTCGGCGTGCCGGTGCCTCAGGCGCAGAGGGAAACCATCCTGCTGGAGCAGAACCGCCCCAATCCCACCTCCGCCTCGAGCGTGATCCGCTTCTCCCTGGCGACCTCCGAGGCCGTGACGCTGTCGGTTTTCGATGTGAACGGGCGCGAGGTCGAGACCGTCCTGAGGAACGTGCCCCACGGACCGGGCATGCATGAGGTGACGCTCAACACGCGGAAGCTGAGGAACGGGCTCTATCTCTACCGGCTCCAGGCGGGACGGCTGACGGCCACCAGGAAAATGGTCGTTTCACGATAAGGGCATTCAGCCTCCGCCTGTTGAATAGAAGCTCGAGCCCATGAGTTGAAGCGGAAGTGCGGCTCAAAGGACGCGCTCGCCGCGGCCGGCGTCCGCCACGATCTCGACGCGTTCGCGAAGGATTGCAAGCTGCGCATCCGCCCGAGCGGCCAGCAGAGTCCGCAGCAGAACCCGCTGCAGGGTGCCGGCACCCGAGCCGGAGCCTCCCTCCCCGCAGCCCGCGGCGGACTGGCCGGCGCTGCGGGCCCGCAGGCGGCGGTGGGCGGAGCTGCGGCGGCGCGTCTTCCAGGTCGAGGTCGAGACCTGCCCGCAGTGTGACGGTGAGATGCGGATCATCGCGTTCGTCACCGAGCCCGCCGTCGCGCGCATGCGTGTTCTTTATCCATCGGGCGGCTGGAGCCGCCGGTCTGCGAGGCCTGGCACGCGGAGATGACGCGGGTGCACGTATCGGGTGAGGCGCGGTGGCTGTGTGCGGGGTGCGGGGGGAGGTAAGCGGAGCTTACGCCAGTGAGCTTGCCCTTCGCCTCCGCGAGCAGGTTGCCCCCCGTTGGTCGACGAATACCTCCACTAAACCTGCCGCGCCGAGAATTTCCCTTGGGGTTTGTCGAACGTCGAGCTCAGAATGCCCCGCAGTCGCAAGCGCATCGTGTGTCGTCAACCCCTTCGGAGAGCCGCCATGTTCGCACGCCACTTCTTCCGCCTCCTTGCCCTGGGCGCGATCGTGTTCGCCGCCGTCGCCGCGGAATCCGACCTCGACGAATCCGACGATGACGACCACGCCTGTGCTTCGGGACCTTCGCACTCGGGTCCGATTGCCGTGAGTCCCGACGATCGATCGGTGTGGGTCGTCAACCCCGACGTGAACACGGTGACGAGGTTCGCCGTCGACGGCACGCGGCTTCGGAAGGTCGTCGAGATCCCGGTGGGCCGCGAGCCGCGGAATCTCGCCATCTCGCCCAACGGCAAGTACGTGTTCGTCAGCAACACGGCGAGCGGCACGGTCTCGGTCATCCGCACCAGGCGCAATCGGGTTTCGCGCACCGTCGACGTCGGCACCGAGCCCTATGGCATCGTGATCACGCCAAACGGCTGGCGGGTCTACGTCGCAAACGCCCGCTCCAACGACATCTCGGTGCTCGATAGGAAGGGCAAGGAGGTGATCGACACCATCGAGGACGTCGGCGTGGAGCCGCGCGCCCTCGCCATCACGAACGACGGTGACGACAAGGACGCCGACGAACACGTCTATGTCACGCAGTTCCTCGGTTTCGACCGCCCGGGCGTGATCATCGGCGCCGACGACTACAAGGAGGCGAGAGTCACGGTGATCTCGACGCGCCGCAATCGCGTCGAGGCGCCGGTGACGCTGGCACCGCTCACCGATGCCGGCTTTCGTTCAAACGGCTCGGCGCTCGGCCGCATCGCCGCCGTCGATCCGCCAGCGTTCACGCACGTCACCGGCGCGTCGCCCAACATGCTGCACAGCATTGCGCTAAAAGGAAGTCGCGTCTACGTGCCGAGTACTGCGGCGTCGGCCGATGGGCCGGTGCGATTCAATGTCAACGTGCAGGCATTCCTCTCGGTCATTGACGCTACAACGAACACCGAGGGAACGGTCGCGGGGGTGACCCAGACGATAAACATGAATCGCGGGATCAACTTCGAGCCTGCGGGGCCGAATAAGCTATTCATCGGCGTGCCCTGGCAGCTCGCCTTCGAGCACCGCAGCAACGAAGGCTACGTGGTGGCCGCGGCGTCGAATCTCGTCGTCAAGGTTGTCCTCGATGCGAATGGCACGCCCACCATCAACGCGCCAGCGGCGGCCGGAGATCCCGGAAGCATCGTGCGGATTCTGACCGGTCAGCACCCGACCGGCATCGCCATCAACTCCACCGACACGCGTGCCTACGTCGCGAACGAAGTGTCACGCGACGTGACGGTGATCGACCTCGCCACCGACCAGGCGGTGGACAACGTGCGCTCGAGCGACCTGCCGGTGCCCGGCACCGACGCCGCAAAGCTCCTCGTCGGCAAAGCGCTGTTCAACAGCTCCACGGGTGTGCAGCTTCCCGAGCTCGGCGTACAGACCCCACTGCGACTGTCGAACGAAGGCTGGAGCGGCTGCGTCTCGTGCCATCCGTTCGGGCTCACGGACGGCATCGTCTGGATTTTTGGCGCCGGACCGCGGCGCACGCTGCCGCTCAACGGCACGTTCAATCCGCACGACGCGCTGGACCAGAAGATTCTCAACTACTCAGCGATCTTCGATGAAGTGCAGGATTTTGAGAACAACATCCGCGGTGTTTCGGGTGGTAGTGGGCTCATCACCCTTGCGGACGGCGTCACGCCCGATCCGGCGCTGAACGCATTCAATCCGCCGAACACCGGGCGCAGCGGCCTGCTCGACGATCTGGCGTTCTTCGTCGCCCACGGCATCCGCACACCGCTTTCGGCGCTGAACGACGACGGCGTGTCGCGCCGCGTCCGCAGGCAGATTCGCAAGGGCCGGGAATTGTTTGAGGAGGCGAACTGCCTCGCCTGTCACGGTGGGGGGGGCTGGGCGTCGAGCCGCCGCAACTACACGCCACCGCCCACCGCTGGGCAGATTGTGAACGGTCAGCTGGTCGAATTCCTGAAGCCGGTGGGCACGTTCGATCCCGCCGCGGTGAACGAGGTCCGGCAGAACGGCGCAGCGCCTCTCGGTGCCGCGGGATTCAATCCGCCGTCACTGCTCGGCGCGCACGCGTTCGCGCCGTTCCTGCACAATGGTTCGGCGTCTTCGCTCAAACAGATCCTCGACAACGTCGCCCATCGCAGCGCGGGCACCGGTGGCGTGGACGTGCTGGCCAGTGCCGACGATCGCCGGAATCTCGCGCGCTTCGTTGCCTCGATCGACGCCACCACATCGCCTTTCGGTGTCGCGGGGGCGCGAACTGCTGCGCGCCCTGTCGCGCAGCAGTCAAGCGAGACCGAAGTCGCCGCCGCGTTCCGCCTCGAGTTCGCCGGCGCCAATCCGTCGCGGGGCCCCGTGAGCCTGCGCTACGCCGTTCCGTCGCGCACGCCGGCGACCCTCGACGTCTTCGACGTCCAGGGGCGAAAGCTCGCTTCGCTTGTAAACGGCCTCGCCGAGCCCGGTATTCACACTGCGCTCTGGGACGGCACCACACGCGGGGGCGCGCACGCACCGGCAGGGGTCTATCTCGCACGGCTCAGGACCGACTTCGGCGTGCGCACGATTCGCATCGTGCGTGGCGATTAGCATCGCGCGCATGCGATGACGACGGCGGTCGCCCCACACGGGACGACCGGCGATCCACCGGGTGCGTCAACGGTGTGGGCGAGGATGCAGGGAATCCGGGAACTCCAGTGACCAGCGCGCGGCTGCTGGCTCCGCCCAAGACGTTGTTCCGTCGGAGATGACACGGGTCCACGTGTCGACCGAGGCGCGGTGGCTGTGTGCGGGGTGCGCGTTGAATAAGTAGAGCGCAGCTTTCCGTGGAGCGGAAATGACAGGGCCTTCAACTGTCCTTGCGGATAGTTGCTCACGATCCCGGCGAGCCCGACCCTCAGACCGCCACGCTCAGCTCGGCGATCATGTCGGCGACATCCTTGCCCGACTTCTGGAGCGCCGCGAGCTCGTCGGCCGAGAGCTCGAGCTGGACGATCTTCTCGACGCCCCTGGCGCCCAGCATGACGGGCACACCGATGAACAGGTCCTTCAAGCCGTACTCGCCCTCGAGCAGCACCGAGCAGGGCACCAGGCGCTTCTGGTCGGTGAGCAGCGCCTCGACCATCTCGACCGCCGACATCGCCGGGGCGTAATAGGCCGAGCCGGTCTTGAGCAGCTTCACGATCTCGGCGCCGCCGTTCCGCGTGCGATCCGAGATCGCGGCGATGCGGTCGGCCGGGAGCAGCTCGGTGATCGGAATGCCGCCCACGGTGGAGAAGCGCGGCAGCGGCACCATCGAGTCGCCGTGTCCGCCCAGCACCATGACGTCCACGTCGGCGCCCGACACGCCCAGCTCCATCGCGATGAACGCGCGCATGCGGGCGGAATCCAGGATGCCGGCCATGCCGAGCACCCGGTGCCTGGCGAATCCGCAGGTCTTCCAGAACAGCCACGCCATCACGTCGAGCGGGTTGGTCACGACCACGACGTAGGCGTTGGGCGCGTGCTGCTTCACCGCCTCGGCGGACGGGCGCACGATGTCGGCGTTGGCCTTGAGCAGATCGGTGCGGGACATCCCGGGCTTGCGGGCGAAGCCGGCGGTCATCACCACGACGTCGGCGCCCTTGACGCCGGCGAGGTCGTTGCTGCCCTCGATGCGGCCGCCCTTGTGCCAAAGCGGGGCCGCCTGCTGCATGTCGAGCGCCTTGCCCTGCGGCATGCCCTCGACGATGTCGATCAGCGTCACGTCCGCCAGCCCGCGCTCCGCCACGAACAGCGCCGCGCTCGCGCCGACGTTGCCCGCCCCGATCACCGCCACCTTGTGCTTCACGGCACCCTCCCTGAGTGGATCAGAAACCCGAAGCGCCACGCCCCCTGAGGCCGGATGGCCCGAGGCGGCGTGGCGCTCGAAGGAAACGAAGAGCTAGGCGGTCTCGGCGGTCGCCGCCGCCACGACATGCACGCGCTTGCGGTCGCGACCCCAGCGCGTGAACTTCACGTGCCCGGCGATCAGCGCGAACAGGGTGTCATCCTTCCCTAGCCCCACGTTCGTTCCGGGGTGGAACTGGGTCCCGCGCTGACGGACCAGGATGTGGCCCGCCTTGACGCGCTCGCCACCGAACCGCTTGACGCCGAGCCGCTGCGCATTGGACTCGCGATTGTTCCTCGATGAGGACTGGCCTTTTTTGTGCGCCATCGCGCTCTCCTGGCCTACTTGGCCGAGATGGCCGACACGCGGATGCGCGTCAGCTCGTCCCGGTAGCCGCGGCGGCGGCGATACTCGCGCCGACGCTTGAACTTGAAGATCTTGAGCTTGGGGCCGCGCACATGCTCGACCACCTCGGCCGTGAGGCTCGCGCCCTTGAGGTAGGGCTGGCCGAACGCGATCTTCTCGCCGTCCGAGACCAGCATCACCTGGTCGAACGTCAGCTTGTCGCCCGGCTGCCCGGTCAGGCGCGCCACCGAGAGCACTTCGTCGGGGGCGACCCTGGTCTGGATGCCGTTGATGTTCACGATCGCGTACATCAGGCTTTCTCCTTGAATCGCAGGCGGTTGCGGCGGGCATCTCAGGCGACCTCGCAATCTGCCGGAGGGCGCGGGCATCCGGCGCCGTGCGGGCGCGGAACGAGGGTTTCTACCATGCCCGGAGGCGACGCGTCAAGCGGTCGGCCACGAAGGCCTTCCCCCGGGAGGGGCGATGGTGGGACGGTGTCGGGCAGGAGGTGCCCCCTCTTGAAGAACGCCGCACAGAAAACCGGCGCGGGATCGCGCGCTGCCTGGCTGTTGCTGGTCGCGTTTGCGTCGCTCGCCCTCGAGGCAGTGA
>JBKJXJ010000083.1:0-5523 GCA_046716125.1 Candidatus Eiseniibacteriota bacterium | reverse complement strand
GGAGCGTGCACGGCTGACAGGGCTCGCGCCGGCAGAGCACCGCATGGCCTTCGCCGGCCGGGGCGAACCCCAGGTCCGGGGCGGTGCTGCCGAACAGCGCGACGACGCGCAGTCCGCGCGCCGCGGCCAGATGCATGAGCCCGGTGTCCCCGGCCACGGCGGTCGAGCAGTGCGAGAGGAGTGCTGCGACCCGCGGCAGGCGCTCCATGCACCAGCGGGCGCCGTCGTCGAGCGCGATCCGCGCCGCGAGCGTCGGTACCCGGGCGCGGTCCTCCTCGAGTCCGAAGTAGAGCAGGCGCTGCCCGGCGCCGCGCAGGCGCTCGTGCAGCAGAAGCCAGTGGGACTCGGGCCAGCGCTTGGTGGCGTGGGCCGCCCCGGGGATCATGGCGATCGGAGGAGCGGCCATTGGATCGCCGGGGCCCCACATCGCGAGCCACGACTTCGCCCAGGCCTCCGCCTCGACGCCGGCATGGACGCGCGGGGCTCCCGCCGGCACCACGCCGATCGGCGCCACCGCCATCGCGTGCCGTGCCAGCACCGAAGGCGGCGCCGGCCGTCCGAGCCAGCGTGCGTGGATGAGCAGCGAGCGGGCCAGACGATAGGACGGCGAGCGCAGGGTGCGCGACTTCTGGCGGAACCCGAGCAAGCGCGTGCGCAGGTTCCCGTGCAGGTCCACGATCAGGTCGGCGTCCTCGAGCTCGGCGCTCATCGAGAGCAGATCCTCGAGCTTCCGCCCATCGCGCTCGAGCACGTGGACGTGCGTGATCGCCGGATCGAAACGCACGAGGTCCACGTACTCCTCCTTCACCCAGAAGGAGATGCGCGCCTCCGGGAACGTCCGCCTCAGCGCTTCTACCACCGGCAGCGCGAGGATGACGTCGCCCAGCGAGGAGAGCCGCATGACGTGGATGGTCCGGAAACCCGCGGCCGGCACCTTCACCTTAAGGCCCCGCGGGCTCATGCCTCAGGCCACGAACTGGAGATCGTACAGCCGCCGGTAGAGGCCTTCCTGGTCGAGCAGCTCGCGGTGCGTGCCGTTGGCGACCACGCGGCCCTGCTCGAGGACCACGATGCGGTCGGCATGCTGCACGGTCGAGAGCCGGTGCGCGATGACCAGCACGGTGCGGTCGCGCATCAGCCGCTCGAGCGCCTGCTGGACCAGCCGTTCGCTCTCGGTGTCGAGCGCCGACGTCGCCTCGTCGAGCAGCAGGATCGGCGGGTTCTTGAGCAGCGCCCGGGCGATGGCGATGCGCTGGCGCTCGCCGCCCGAGAGCTTGACCCCGCGATCGCCGATGACGGTGTCGTAGCCCTGGGGCAGGCCGGCGATGAACGCGTGCGCGTTGGCCGCCTCGGCCGCCGCGCGGACCGCCCGCTCGTCCGGCTCGGCCGACCCATAGGCGATGTTGTTGCGCACCGTGTCGTGGAACACGATGGTCTCCTGGGTGACGATCCCGAGCTGCCCTCGCAGCGAGTCGACGGTCGCGTCGCGGAGATCGACGCCGTCCAGCGTCACCCGCCCGGCCGTCGGATCGTAGAAGCGCGGCAGCAGGTCCATCGTCGTGCTCTTGCCGGCGCCGCTCGAGCCCACCAGCGCTACGATCTCCCCGCGCCGGATCTCGAACGACACGTCCTGCAGCGTCGCCCGGCCGTCGCCGTAGTCGAACGAGACCCGCTCGTAGCGGATGCGGTCGCGGAACGTGGGCAGCGCGGGGGCGCCGGGCCGGTCCCGCACCTCCGGGACGGTGTCGAGCAGCTCGAACAGCCGGCGCGCCGCCGCCACTCCCTGCTGGATGTTCGCGTTGAGCTCGGAGAGGTTCCGGATGGGCGATGAGGTGGTCATCAACGCGATGATGAACAGCACGAACTGATGCGGCGCCAGGGTCTGACGGGTGAAGATCTCCACCCCGCCCAGCCACAACATGCCGACCGCCGCCACCACCATCACCACCTCGCCGATCGGGCGCGCCGCCGCCGCCACGCGGCGCATGCGCACGAACGCCCGGAAGAAGGCGTCGTTCGCCCGCTCGAACTTGCGCTGCTCGAAGCCCTCCATGCCGAACGCCTTGACCACGCGCGCTCCGGCGATGTTCTCCTGCAGAATTGCGGTGAGGTCTCCCATCCGTTCCTGCGCCGCGTCCGACCGCTTGCGCATCTTCCGCCCGATCATCCCCAGCGCCAGCGCCAGCGGCGGCAACACCAGCAGCGAGATGAGGGCCAGCCGCCACGAGGCGTAGAACGCCCATGCCAGGCAGCCCGCCAGGGTCAGCGAGCCCTTGACCAGGTTGCTGATCCCGGCCGCCAGCGCCTCGCGCAGGTACTCGACGTCGTTGGTGACCCGGGCGATCAGGTTGCCGGTGCGGCGTGAGTGATAGAAGGAGAGCGACAGCCGCTGGAGCTGGGCGAGCAGTGCGGCGCGCAGGTCGCGCACCGCCCCCTGCTCGACCGAGACCATCAGGAACGACTGGAGATAGTCGGCCAGGTTCTTGAGCAGCAGCACGACCAGGATGAACAGGCAGATGCGCTCCAGCGCCACCAGCGGGCGCGCCATAACGAGCGAGCGCTCGGCGCGCGCGCGGACCAGCTGGTGCCAGCGCGCGACGTTGTCGGTCCGGAACGGCTCGCGCGCCAGCTCCGCCGAGCGCGCGGGGTCGGTCCGCCCCGGCAGCGCGAGCGACTGCACCTGGCTGTCGCCCACCCGCCCGAACAGCACCTGCATGAAGGGCTGGGTCGTCCCGATCGCGAGCGCCGACATCAGCGCGTAGACCACCATGCAGCCGAGCGCGAGCGCGAACCGGGCGCGGTAGGGTCGCAGGTAGCCGAGGAGCCGGAGGTAGACCTGCATCGTGGGCGGCGCGCGCGCGCGCCGGGGCGGCGCGAGCGCACGCGGTCCGGGACCGCGCTCACACGGTGAACCCAGGGCTGCCGCCTGTGCCCTTGTGCCCCGGATCGGGCGGAGGCGACCCCTCGGGCGGCCCCGGGACCCCCAGGTCCAGCCCGTCGCTCAGCGCCCGCATGAGCTCGGGGCCGCCGGCGAAGTCCTCGCGCCGGTCCTCGACCCGGGCGCTCAACTGCCCCGCCTCGACCAGCTGGAAGACGATCTCGCCCACGTCGGTGGCGGCGAGCACGCCCCACTCGCGGAACACCGTCGTCGCCATCAGCCCGAACTCGCGCCGGGCCAGCTCGACCGTGCCGCGCACCAGTTCCTGCCCGCTCAGGTGGCGGCGCTCCGGATCGGCCTGCCGCTCCGCCGAAAGCGCCTCGACCGTGTGGCCGAGGGCCCTGACGACGAAGCCGTAAGCCTCACGCCGGTAGCTCGGATGCTCGGCGCGGATGCGGTCCACGACGTCCCAGAAGGGCGGTTGGGTCTCGGTCATGCGATCTTAGCCCCTCCTTAGGGAGCCGGAGAGGGACAGTAGCGCCCGGCCGCGCCATCCTCAAGTTGGCCCCGCGACCGGGGTGACGCCGATCGCGCGCGGCCGGTCACTCCGCCGCCGTGCGGCGCAGGACCGTCGGGCGTCCCGCCAGACGCGCGGCAGAGCGTGGATGGTCAAGATTGTAGTGGAGCCCCCGGCTCTCCCGCCTGCGACGCGCGGAGCCGACGATCAGGCGCGCCACCAGGGCGATGTTGCGCAGTTCGACCAGGTCGGGGGTCACCTGGAGGCGCCGGAAATCGTCCTCGATCCCGCGCCCCATGAGCCCCAGCCGCTCGGCCGCGACGGCGAGGCGGGCGTCGCTGCGCACGATCCCCACCAGGTCCCACATCATGCGCCGCACGGCGTCCCAGTTGTGATCGAACAGCACGCTCTCGAGCGCGGGACGCGTCCCACGCGCACTCCACGGGCGGGCCTGCCGCGCACGCGGCGCGGCCGCGAGCCGGCGCGCCACCTCGTCGGCGGCGTGGTGAGCGCCGACCAGGGCTTCGAGCAGGGAGTTGCTCGCAAGCCGGTTCGCGCCATGCAGTCCGGTGCATGCCACCTCCCCGATCGCCAACAGCCCGGCGATCGATGTCCGACCCGCGAGGGTGGCCCGCACGCCGCCGCACATGTAGTGCGCCGCCGGCACCACCGGGATCGGCTCGCGGGTGGGATCGAAGCCGAAGCGCAGGAGCTCGGCGCAGATGTTCGGGAACCGCGCGCGGATCCGCGCGGAGGGAAGATGGCTGATGTCGAGGGTGACGTGCGGGTCGCCGCGCCGCTTCATCTCGCGATCGATGGCCCGCGCCACGACGTCGCGCGGCGCCAGCTCCCCGCTCCGGTGGTAGCGCGTCATGAAGCGCGTGCCGTCCAGGGTGCGGAGGATCGCCCCCTCCCCGCGCAGGGCCTCGCTCAGGAGGAACGACTTGGCCCTCGGATGGTAGAGGCAGGTGGGGTGGAACTGGACGAACTCGAGGTTCTCGACCGCCACGCCGGCCCGGTACGCCATCGCCAGGCCGTCGCCGGTCGCGACGTCCGGATTGCTGGTGTAGAGGTAGACCTTGCCGCACCCACCGGTCGCGAGCACGGTGCAGCGCGCGGTGACCGCCGCGACCCGGCCGGTCAGGCGGTCGAGCGCGTAGGCGCCCCAGCAGGCCTCGCGCGTCCCTGAGTCCGGCCGCGCGCCGCGCAGGCGCGAGTCCAGGATGAGGTCCACCGCCAGACGGTTCTCGAGCACCCGCACGCGCGGGTGGCGATGGACGCGATCGAGCAGCACCTGCTCGACCGCGCGTCCGGTGAAGTCGGCGGCATGGACGATGCGCCGCTTCGAATGCCCACCCTCGCGGCCCAGCGAGAATCCGCGACCGGCGCGACTGAACCCCACCCCCAGCGCCTCGAGCTCGCGCACGCGCTCGGGGGCTTCCCGCACGACCCGGCGGACGACCTCGGGATCGCACAGCCCGGCCCCGCAGCGCAGGGTGTCGCGGATGTGTTCGCCGAACGAGTCCTCCCGGTCGAACACCGCGGCGATTCCGCCCTGCGCGTAGTTGGTGTTCGACTCGCTGTCCTCCTTCTTCGTGAGGACGATGACGTCCGCGAAGCGCGCCACCTTGAGCGCCAGGGATAGCCCCGCGAGCCCGCTCCCGAGCACCAGCACATCGCACGTCGTGCTCATTGCGGATCCGCGAGCACGCGACGCTCGACCGCCTCGCCGCCCGTCACCCACTCCCACGCCACGCGCAGCACCAGCACGGCAGTGCCCTCCGCGACGCGGCGCCACCGCACCGCGTCCTTGGCGGTGAGCAGCACGGCCGCGCCCTCGTGCCGCGCCAGTTCCAGCTCGCGCCCCGCTTCGCGCGCGGTGAACCAGTGGTGGTCGCGATAGGGCGAGAGCGCGACGACGTCGAGCCCCGCCTCGCGCGCGGTGACCGCGACCGACTCCGGATTGCCGGTCCCGGTCACCACCCGCACGCGGCGGGTGGGTGGCGGCGGATGGGCCGCGAAGAGCGGCGCCACCTCGCGCAGGGCGTGACGCCCGGCCGCCAGCGTGGCGGCCGGCGCATACGACCGGGCCAGGGCGAGCAGGGGCGCCGGATCCTCGCCCGGAGCC
>JBKJXJ010000082.1:0-11711 GCA_046716125.1 Candidatus Eiseniibacteriota bacterium | reverse complement strand
CCAGGTGCGCAACATCGCCGAGGTGACCACGGCGGTCGCCAGCGGCGACCTGTCCAAGCAGATCACCGTCGACGTGAAGGGCGAGATCCTCGAGCTCAAGAACACCATCAACACGATGGTGGGACAGCTCAGCTCGTTCGCGGCCGAGGTGACGCGTGTGGCGCGCGAGGTGGGCACCGAGGGCAAGCTCGGCGGCCAGGCGGACGTGAAGGGCGTGGCCGGCACCTGGAAGGATCTGACCGACTCGGTCAACTCCATGGCCGGCAACCTCACCAGCCAGGTGCGTAACATCGCCGAGGTGGTGACGGCCGTGGCGACCGGCGATCTGGAGCGCAAGCTGACCGTGCACGCCAAGGGTGAGATCGCGGCGCTCGCCGACACCATCAACGGCATGACGGACACGCTCGCGACCTTCGCGGATCAGGTCACCACCGTGGCGCGCGAGGTGGGTGTCGAAGGAAAGCTGGGTGGACAGGCCAAGGTGCCCGGCGCGGCGGGGACGTGGAAGGGGCTGACCGAGAACGTCAACCAGCTTGCCGCCAATCTGACCACCCAGGTGCGTGCGATCGCCGAAGTGGCCACCGCAGTGACCCAGGGCGATCTCACCCGCTCGATCACCGTCGAGGCGATGGGAGAGGTCGCGGCCCTCAAGGACACCACCAACGAGATGATTCGAAATCTCGAGGCCACGACCCGCCAGAACACCGAACAGGACTGGCTCAAGACCAACCTGGCCAAGTTCAGCCGCATGCTTCAGGGCCAGAAGGATCTCGTCGCGGTGGGCAGGATGATCCTGTCGGAACTCGCGCCGGTCGTCGGCGCCCAACAGGCCGAGTTCTACGTCGTGGTCGGCGCCGGAGACCAGCCGCGGCTCCGGCTGCTCGCGAGCTATGCCTCCGGCGGACTGTCGGATCAACCGAAGGAACTCGCGCTCGGCGAGGGACTGGTGGGTCAGTGCGCCCTCGACAAGCGGAAGATCCTGCTGCGGGACGTGCCCCCGGCCGCGATTCGCATCGTCTCGGGGCTGAGCGAGGCGCTTCCCCAGAACGTGCTGGTGCTGCCGGTCGTCTTCGAAGGCGCCGTGAAGGGCGTGGTGGAACTGGCGTCGCTCGAGCGGTTCAGCCCCACCCATCAGTCGTTTCTCGATCTGCTGGCCGAGAGCATCGCCATCGTCATCAACACCATCGAGGCCAACACGCGAACCGAAGATCTCTTGAAGCAGTCGCAGTCACTCGCTCGCGAGCTGCAGAGTCGCCAGCAGGAGCTGCAGCAGACCAACGAGGAACTGCAGGAAAAGGCCCGCCTGCTGGCGCACCAGAACCAGGAGGTCGAGCGCAAGAATGCCGAGGTGGAGCAGTCCCGGCAGGAACTCGAGGAGAAGGCCAGGCAGCTTGCGCTCACTTCCAAGTACAAGTCCGAGTTTCTCGCCAACATGTCCCACGAGCTCCGCACGCCGCTCAACAGTCTGTTGATCCTCTCGGATCAGCTCGGGAAGAACCACCAGGGCAACCTGAACCCGAAACAGATCGAGTTCTCCAAGACCATTCACTCGTCAGGCAACGATCTCCTCATGCTCATCAACGACATCCTCGACCTCTCCAAGATCGAGTCGGGGACCGTGGTCGTCGACCTGGGCGAGATGCGCTTCGATGACCTCCACCATTACATCGAGCGGACGTTCCGGCCGGTGGCCGAGTCCAAGGATCTGGACTTCATCGTCCGTCTCGATCCTCAGCTGCCGCGATCCATGACGACGGATGCGAAGAGGCTGCAGCAGATCATCAAGAACCTGCTGTCGAATGCCTTCAAATTCACTCACCACGGCCGGGTGACCTTCACGATCGAACCGGTCCGGGGCGGCTGGGACCCCGAGAACGAGACCCTGTCCCGCTCCGGCGAAGTCGTGGCGTTTGCGGTCGACGATACCGGGATCGGTATCTCGGGCGACAAACAACACATCGTCTTCGAAGCCTTCCAGCAGGCCGATGGCAGCACCAGTCGCAAGTACGGCGGGACTGGGCTTGGCCTCGCCATCAGCCGCGAACTGTCCAAGTTCCTGGGCGGCGAGATCCGCCTGGTGAGCAGTCCGGGCAAGGGCAGCAGTTTCACCCTCTACCTGCCCCTGTCCTATGCGCCGCCGCGCTCCGTCCGCAAGCCCGCAATCCTCGATGCCGGAAGGGCCCCGGACGCGGGGGCTGCGATTCAAGTCGAGCGGGGCCGGCCCCATCCCGCGTTGCTCACAGAACCATCCCCCGATCTCGAGCTGGCGCCCCTCTTCAATGAGGCGGGAGACGATCGCGACAATATCCGGCCGGGCGAGCCGGTGATGCTGATCGTCGAAAACGACCTGGGATTCGCGCGCCTGCTGCTCGATGCCGCGCGCGAGAAGGGATTCAAGGGACTGGTGACCTCGCTCGGCGCCCAGGCGCTCGCGCTCACGCGCGCGCATCGGCCGACCGCCGTGACCCTCGACATCTTCCTGCCCGACATGGATGGCTGGCGGGTACTCGATCGCCTCAAGCACGATCTGACCACCCGCCATATTCCGGTCTGCGTGATCTCGACCGAGGACGCGCGTGAGCGGGCCTCGAGCTCGGGCGCCCTGGGCTTCATCGCCAAACCGATCCCGTCCCGGGACATTCTCGACCAGGGTCTCGCCTGGCTGTACGAGACCGCCACGCGCCCCATGAGGAGCGCACTCGTCCTGGCTCCGGCCTCCAAGCAGCGGGCACGCCTGCTGGAATCCCTCGCAGGCGATGACCTGCAACTTACCGCAGTGCCGGATGCGGCGGGGGCGATTCAGGTGCTCGCCGAGCGCAGGGTCGATTGCATGCTCGTCGACGCGAGCGTTCCCGTGGATCCCGCGGCGTTCGCGCATGCGGTCGAGAACCGGTTCGAGATGGGACTCCAGGTGATCGTCTACGACCACGGGAAGAAGCCCCACGACCGGGAGTCCTGGAAGGGCAAGGAGGGTCTGGTCGTGCGCCACGTGCATTCCCCGGATCGCCTGCTCGACCAGGCTGCCTTCTGCCTGCACCGCAACATCACGACGCTGCCCGAGTCGCAACACCGGGCGCTGCAGGAGCTGAACCAGTCCGACAAGGTCATGGCCGGCAAGCAGGTACTGATCGTCGATGACGACATGCGCAACATCTTCGCCCTCGGCACCGTCCTCGAAGAACACGGCATGCGCGTGGTTTCGGCAGACAACGGCCCCGAAGCGGTATCGATCCTGAGCCGGCAGCGCGACATCGACATCGTGCTGATGGACATCATGATGCCGGACATGGACGGTGTCGCGACCATGCGGGAAGTCCGCAAGATCCCGGAGTGCCAGAATCTGCCGATCATCGCGGTGACGGCCAAGGCCATGAAGGGGGACCGCGAGAAGTGCTTCGAGGCGGGAGCCTGGGACTATCTCTCAAAGCCGGTGGATACCGAACACATGTTGACCGTGATGCGTGCCTGGCTGCATCGGTAGTGACGATGCAACCCGCAAGCCCTGAACCGGGAACGAGAGGCCGCGTCATGAAGAACCCCGACAAGGCCAACATCCTCGTGGTGGACGACCTCCCGGCGAATCAGCTCGTCTATCAGAGTGTCCTGGAGGATCTCGGCCAGAATCTCGTCATTGCCCGCTCGGGCCGCGAGGCACTCCGCCAGGTGATGCAGCAGGATTTCGCCCTGATCATCCTCGACGTCAACATGCCGGACATGTCGGGATTCGAAACGGCGGCACTGATTCGACAGCGCAAGCGGGCCGCACACACGCCGGTGATATTCATCACGGCCTACGCCGACGTCATGCAATCGGCCGAAGGCTATGCGCTGGGAGCCGTCGATTTCATCACGTCGCCGGTGATCCCCGATGTCCTGCGCAGCAAGGTCAGGGCCTTCGTGGAGCTGGACCGGATGCGCGCGGTGCTGGCCCAATCCCACCAGCTTCTGGAGCAGCGCGTCGCGGAGCGCACCGCCAAGCTTCAGCAGATCAACGAGCGTCTGCACGCGGAGATCGCGGAGCGACGCCGGGCCGAGGGGGCGCTCCGCGAATCGGGGCGGCACAAGGACGAGTTTCTTGCCATGCTTGCGCACGAGCTGCGCAATCCCCTGGCTCCTATCCGCAATGCCGTCAACGTACTCGAGCGCCTGGAGCCCGGCGACCTCGACGCGACGCGACTCGAATGGGTGCGCTCGCTGATCGGCCGCCAGGTGGATCAGCTCAGCCGGCTGGTGGACGATCTGCTCGATGTCTCGCGGATCTCCCGCGGCAAGACCTTGCTGAAAATGGAGCCGGTCGAGCTGGAAACGATCGTCGAGCTGGCGATCGAGACCTGCAGGCCGTTGATCGACGAGCGCGGGCATGAACTGGTGGTCGTGCTGCCCCCCAAACCGGTGTATCTCGAGGGGGATGTGACGCGGCTCGCACAGGCCCTCGGCAACCTGCTCAACAACGCCGCCAAGTACACGGAGAATGGCGGGAGCATCCGGCTGACGGCGGTGCTGAACAACGATCGTGTGGTCGTGAAGGTGCTGGACAGCGGTGTCGGCATTCCGCCCGCGACCCTGCCTTACGTCTTCGACCTCTTCACCCAGGGAGACCGCGCGCTCGACCGTTCGCAGGGAGGCCTGGGGATCGGGCTGGCACTGGTCAAGAACATCGTCGAGATGCACGGCGGCGTGGTGGAGGCGAGGAGCGAGGGGGCCGGTCTGGGAAGCGAATTCGCGATGCACCTGCCCGCACCGGTCGCGCCGGCGGTGGTGGCGGCCGCCTCAACGCAGGACAAGCTGGAGTCTCCGAAAACGGCTCGACGCGTGCTCGTCGTCGACGACAACGCGGACTCCGCCGAGAGCATGGCGATCCTGCTGCGCCTGGAAGGACACCAGCCACGCATCGCCCTCGATGGCGCGGCGGCCCTGGCGGTCGCGGAAGAGTTCCAGGCGGACCTGGTCCTCCTCGATATCGGCCTGCCCAACCTGGATGGCTATGCCGTGGCTCGACGGCTGCGGGACATGCCACAGATGAAGGAGACCTTGCTGGTCGCGATGACGGGCTATGGGCTCGAGCGCGACTACCGTCGCTCGCGCGAAGCCGGCTTCGACCACCACATGATCAAGCCGCTCGACGTCGAAGCGCTGCGGCGGCTGCTCGCCTCGCCCACCGGCGTCGAGGATTCGACCCCCATGGCCGATCGACCCGGCTCGAGCGACGGATGCGCCGGCGATCCCGGGCCGGCTCCCCGGCCCGAAGTCGATCAGGCGCCCTGAACCGACCGGAGGGTGAGTTCCCCGCGCAACGCGTCTCCCAGAGCGGTCAGGCGACGGTCGAAGAAGTGTGAGGCGCCCTCGATCTTGACGAGCGTCTTCGGCGCCGCCCAGCCTGGGACCGCCGCCTCGAGCGTGGCGAGCGGTGTCACTTCATCCTGCGTGCCCTGGAAGACCAGCTTGGGGACCGTGGCCGAACTCATCGTCGAGAAATCCCACGAGGCGACCGGCGGGGCCACGAGGATCAGCCGTTCGACCTTCGGCTCGGAGGCGGCGAGACGCGCGGCGACCCAGGAGCCGAACGAGAAGCCGGCCACCCAGAGCCTCGCGCCCGGATGTCGCGCTTCCATCCAGCGAAGCGCGGCGCGCGCATCGTCCAACTCGCCCGCCCCATGGTCGTATACGCCCGCGCTTCCCGCGACACCACGAAAGTTGAATCGCAGGACCGCGGCGCTGATCTCGTGGAGCACCGATGCGATCCGATGCACCACCTTGTTGTGGAGCGTCCCGCCATGGCGCGGATGGGGATGGCAGACCACGGCGGCGATCGTGTGGTCGTGGGTTTCACGTTCCTGGAGCAGGCCTTCGAGGACGCCGGCCGGGCCCGCGAGGGTCACCCCGAGCAGCCGCGAGGATGTGGAAGCATGGGCGGCGCGGTGGCCGTGGGGGCCGGGTGCCGCGGGCTCCATGGCGGTCAGTCGGTCGCGTTGGGGAAGCGCGCCCGCAGTCGCTCGGCGAGCGTGCCGTCGAGCGTCGCGAAGTTGAGACCCGCGCCGTCACCCAGCACCAGTAGACAGCCGCTGTCGATCATCCACTCCTCGAGACCGAGCGGCGTGCCTTCGTTGAAGTCGGCCCCTTCGCTGCCCACCCGGCCGGGGAACGGCTCGAACTCGTCATGCCACTCGGTGCAGAGCAGCAGCTCGTCGTTCCCGCTCAGGAGCCCGACCGAGGCGAAGCGGTCCAGCTCGCCAGGCTCGAGCAGGAGCGCGCCACGATGCGAGGCGGTGCGCACCCCCTCGGCCCGCAGGCGGCGCTTGAACTCGGGCCACTCGGCGGGGCGCTCGGCGCCGTCCATGATCGGGATCACCGCCAGCTCGTAGTGCGGCAGCACATCGAGCCCCAGGTCCAGGACGTCGGCGATCGACGCCTTGAGCCGCCCGTGGTGCATGCGATCGCTCAGTTGCGCTCTCCCGAGCCCCGACGGGGCTGCGTTGCCTCGGCGCGGCGGGCCACTCCAGCCGCGGACCGCAAGGGTGAGGCCCCGGGCAGGGTTTTGCAAGACGGGGCGCCGCGAGCCGCGGATTGCGCCCGCGGCTAGAATCCGTGCTCGAGGCTCAGCTAGAGAAACACCGAGCGCTCGCCGCGGCTCGTGCCCATGCCGATCGGTACGGCGACGCCGGGAACGATCTGGAGCCCGTTGCTGAAGTCGTGCGCCCAGCGCAGGCCGGGGACGAGGAGCAGGCTCTCCTCGAGATCGGCGTCGCCGGGGACGCTCGGAGCCTCGGTGCGCTCCCACACCAGCTCGAGCATCAGGTTGAGGCGCGGGGCCGCGAGCCAGATCAGGCTCTGTCCCAGGTTGAAGGTGCGGGCCGCGGGAATCGGGCCGGGGCCGGGGCCGGGGAGGATGCCCGCCGTCCCCTGTCCCTCGCCGATGAACGTGAACCCGCCGTTGGTGTGCGTGACCCAGCGGGGCGAGACGACCACGCTGAGCGGCAGGTTGAACTGGACGCCGAAGGCCTCCGCCCCAAGCCCGCGGCTCTCATCCCCGCTGGGAAGCAGCGCGGAAATGCGCGGGGCGAACGCCACGGGCCCGCCGCCCGCGCCAAGCGCCATGAACCGGTAGTTGAGGGCGATGTCCCCGATGCCGCTCGCGCCCCCGGCGGCATCGTCGAGTCGCTGCACCGGGATCGTGTAGCTGAGCTGATGCTGCCGGCTCCTGAACGGCCACTCCTGGGTGAAGCTCGCCTCCCATGCCCCGCCGCCGCGCGGCCGCATCCAGGTGAAGATGTGCTGCACCACACGGGATTCCTGGTTGTAGGCCTCTTCGACCAGGAAGCTGTTGTCCTCGATCGGGCCGGCATCCTCGGCGCGGGCCGGGGCGGCGCCGAACGCGGGCGCGAGCAGCGTGCACAACGCGATGGCGGTGAAGCGCGCGCGGCCCATCACTCGACCACCATCCGCCCGCGCATCAGCCGGTCGTGAAACGTGCAGTAGTAGTCGTATGTCCCTGGAGTGCGCGGCACCGTGATCAGGCGCCGGTCGGAATCCGAAAAGTCCAACGTCGCGGTCCTGATCCCAAGCCCGGGAGCGAACAGATCGTGCTTCATACCCGGGTCGCGGTTCTCGAGCACCAGCCGGATGCGTTCGCCGGCCTTGAGCCGCAGGGTCGGGTTGGGCCCCCCGGTCCCGTCCGGGGCGGTGAAGACCATGTCGCGCGCGAGCAGCACCACCTCGCGTGGCTCGCCCGTCCAGCCCCCCGGGCGTGCGGCATAGGCGAATGCGCATGCGGCGACGGCGACGAGCGCCAGACCAAGCAGGGCGACGGTGCGCATGATCTCTCCTGGCTAGACCGCGACCAGCAGGCCGGTCGCGTACATGATGAGGAATCCGACGATCAGCCCGGCCATGTTGGGCAGGGTGACGAGCGACGCCGCGCTCTCGCGCCGGGACGACATCTGCATCGCGATCTGCCAGACCACCTGGAAGATCGCCCCCGCACCGATCGAGAGGAAGAGCAACGCCAGGATCGCCGAGTAGCTGAACCCGCCGAGCCAGGCACCGAAGATGGTGGGGACGCCGCCGATCGCTCCGAGCACGATCAGATCGCGCAGGCGCACCACGCTGCGCGCGATCGGGGCGACGATCGCCAGCCCCTCGGTGGTGTTGTGCAGGGTGAACCCGATCACCAGCATCGATCCCAGCGCGACGTTGCCCAGGGTGTAGGCCGCCCCGATCGCCAGACCCTCGCTCAGGTTGTGAAGGCCGATGCCGACCGCGACCATGGTGGCGAGCGCCATCGGCGAGGCGCCGCCGCCGCCCCTGGATCCCTTCGCGGACTTGGCTGCGAGGCGATGCCCGGTCGCGGTGAGCAGTCCGAAGCTGCCGATGACTCCGAGCGCCAGGAGTCCCACACCCTGGAACGCGCCCGGGATGGCGGGGATCAGATCCATCGCCTCGTGCAGGGCATCGACGCCCAGGAACACGAGCAGTCCCAGCGTGAGGAACAGGAAGAAGTCCATCCAGCCCTCAGGCACGCGCTTGAGCGCGGGGAACCAGATGAGCCCCAGGGCCACCGGGATCACCCCCACGTACACGCCAAGCAGGGCGAACAGGAGGACGAACGATAGCGAAGGCTCGGGCGATGCGACCGCGACCGGGATCTCCTTCTCGAACCCGAGGCCGGTCGAGGTGATGAGGTTCACCCGGTGGGCCTCGCCTTCCACCCACGGGTAGGGGATCGTGATCGTCGCCCGGCCGAGCCGCGGGACGGTCCGCGCCGGGGCCATCGCGTGGTCCCAGTAGGCGTCGTCCACCTGCACCTGCGCGACCGTCACGGGCTCCGGCCCGCCGTTGACGACGTGGGCGACGATCTCGTTCGGGCGCAGCACCAGACGCTCGATGGTGAGCTCCTCGATCGGCGGGAATGCCGCCTGGAAGACCTTCGTGGGGTCGAAGACCTTGAGCGTCAGCAGCAGGCCGGCGACCAGGACGAGCGGCAGCACGGCCACCAGCAGGAGCGGCAGGGGGCGTCGTTTAGGAGACCGGGGCATCGGCCACCTCGAAGACGCCCATCCAGCCGAGCTCGGCGAACTCGCTTTGATGGGCGTGGAACATGAACTGACCGGGGGCACGGAACTTGAGCTCGACGATCGCGCGCTCGCCCTGCACGAACTGGATCGTGTCGGTGAAGGCGCTCGGGGTCGGCCGGGTGCCGGTCGGGAACACGTCAAAGAAGTGTCCGTGGATGTGGAAGGAGTTCACGAGATCGAACTCCAGCACATTGACGAGGTAGATGCGGACCAGCTCGCCAAGGGTCACCGGAACGGGGTGCTTCATGTGGTGGAACGCGACGCTGTTGACCGCGTACACCTCGTTGTCATTGTCGAAGTTCGTGTCGAACCCGTTCATGAGCATCACCAGCTCGCGCGCCGGCGGCCGCGGCTCCTTCGGGTCGACGATGAACACACCATAGAGGCCCTTGTGGATGTGGCGCTTGAGGGGCACGGAGTGGCAGTGATAGAGGTGCAATCCCACGGGATCGGCGTCGAACTCGTAGGTGAACTCGCCGCCCGGCGGGATGATCTCGAACACGCCGTCCATGTTCGCGTGATGGAAGCCGTGGAAGTGGATGGTGTGCGGGTGCGTGCCCTGGTTCAGGAACCGGATGCGGATCGGGTCGCCCTCGCGCGCGCGGATGGTCGGGCCCGGGACCTGGCCGTTATAGGTCCACGCCGGGAAGTAGACCCCGGGGGCGATCTCGATCTCCTTGTCGTAGGCGGCGATCTCGTACTCGTGCAGGGTGCGGCCGTCCGGGAGCGGCGTGGCGCGGTGCCAGTCCTTGTGCCGCGGGAACTCGCATGCGTTGAAAGCCGTGAGGTAGTGCATGGGGTCGATCGGCTGGCGGCCATCGAAGGCGATGTCGCCGACCGTTCCCGACAGGTGCGCCATCGAGTGGGCGTTCCCGCCCGCCGCGGCGTGGCCCTGCGCCTTCTGTTCGGCGGCACGCAGCGCCCGCGGACCGACCAGCCACGCCGCCGACAGCCACGCGCCCACCTTCATGAAATCCCGGCGCTTCAGCCCCCGTGACTTCTCGATCGCCATGGCATCCTCCCCCCTGGGTCCTCGCGCCTCCGGTCCTCGCGCCGTCATCGTGTCCGGCCCGCGGCGGTCGGCGCGGCCGGGGGTCGCCCGACCGTCCCACCGTGGACTTCGACCATTACGCCCTCCAGACCCTCGCTCCCGGTGACCAGCCGCCGCCCCGCCACGTCCAGCTCGAACACGTCGTCCAGCGACTGCACCTCGCGCATCCACACCCGGGCGCCGGGGACCAGGCCCGCGGCCTTCCAATGGGCCATGCGCCGGCCATCGGCATCGCGGATCTCGCGCACCACCGCCCGCGATCCGCGCGCCAGCCCCGCCAGCGGCATCAGCGACCGCCGTCGCATGCGACCTTCTCGATCGGGGATCGGGTGACCGTGCGGATCCTCGTGCGGATGACCGATGAGCCGGTCGATCGCGCCGAGCACGCGCGGACTGATGGCGTGTTCGAGGACCTCGGCGTCCGCGTGGACCTCCGACCAGTCAAGGCCCAGCACCTGGACGAGGAAAGTCTCGAGGATGCGATGGCGGCGCACCATCTGGAGCGCTTCACGTCGGCCGCGGGCAGTGAGGCGCGCCCCGGCACGGGGAACGTGCTTGACCAGTCGCTCCTCGGCCAGGCGAACGAGCATGTTGGTCACCGAGGGCGCCGAGACCCCGAGCTGCTTTGCAAGGTGCGAGGTCGGAACGGGCGCGTCGCCCTGATCGAGCACGTAGAGCGCCTTGAGATAGTCCTGCCGGGACCGCGAGAGCGCGTTCATGCTCACCACACCCCGGGCACGAGCCGGAATGGGACGCGGGCCGCATAGTCGGGATAGCCCTCGAGATGGCTCGTGAGGAACCGATCCTCGTGCGCGGCGCGCGCGAGGAACAGTCCGGAGAGCGCGACGCCCGGGGCCAGCGCCCACCAGGAACCGAGCGCGAGCGCGCAGGTCGGCCCCATCAGGGCCATCGCGGCATACCCGGGATGCCGGACGATCGCATAGGGTCCGGCATCCACGACGCGGTGGCCGCGATCGGTCTGCAGCCGGATGACCGGGACGAAGAAGCGATTGACCGAGACCGCCCACAGCTCCCAGGCGAACGCGACGGCGAACAGTGCGAGCGCACCCACCGAGAGGACAACCGGCACCCGGTCCGACCAGTGCAGCCGGCCGATATCGAGCAGCGCGAAGACGAACAGGCCGAGGAACAGCACGCGGATCCAGAGCAGGCGCCCGGTATCCTCCCCCGTCTGCCCGCGACGGAAGCGCTCCTTCGCGAGGTCGGGGTCGATGATCAGCATGCCGACGAGCATGAGCCCCGCGCACGCGGCGATGAACGCGTTCAGCATCGGCAGGTCGATGCGGCCCGCGATCCCGAGCGCGAGCACGACCAGCACGACGACGAAAAACACCCAGCGCAGGAGCCGTCGCGGCAGATCGGACATCCGTGATGACGTCTGGGACATCGGGTCTCCACTCCAGTCGGCCGCCCCCGTCCACCGGACGGAGGGTGATTTGAATTAGCCTAGGCTAATTATCGGATTCGGCAAGGCTAAAGTTTAGCCCGGGGGTTTGAGCCTCCGAAACCGCACGCGGCGGCGGTCGCGGCGGACGGGACGGCAGGTCCCACGACGAGTGGGGCTGGAG
>JBKJXJ010000081.1:0-8246 GCA_046716125.1 Candidatus Eiseniibacteriota bacterium | reverse complement strand
CGCACGGACCAGCTCTTGATCACCTGCGCCTCGGTCGCCAGCTCTTCCTCCCAGCCGGTGACGCGGCGGCCCGGCGTCATGACGCTCTCCTGCTCCCCGCGTTTGACCAGGACGCTCCCGAATGAGGCGTACTCCACCGGACGGGCGAGCGTGAGGACTCCCACCGTCACGGTGACGATCACGAACAGTCCGAGGATGATCCACTTGCGCCGGAAGACGATCGTGAGGAAGTCGCGGGCCCCGACTTGTCGGGAGCCCGGCGTGGGGGCGAGCGGTTCGACGTCGCGGTTCATGACTGGCCCGTCCCGTTCATGGCACGTTGACCACGAAGACGCGGTCGAGGTTGAAGAGCTCCCAGCCGAGCAGCGCGAAGTTCAGCATCCCGATGTTGTCCGTGAAGAACTGTTTCACGAACAGGTTGATGTTCCCGATGCCCGAGCGCGGGACGTAGACGATGTCGAAGCGCCCGAGCGGCAGATCGGCTTCGAGCCGCCCGCGCTTCAAGGCTTCCCCGAGCCGCAAGCGCAGGACGCGCACCGTGCGCGCCCCGTCGCGGTGGAAGACCAGGACGCTGTTGCTCGCCGCGTCATCCTTGAACCCGCCGGCGCTGGCGACCGCCTGGGACACCGTCATGTAGGGCGCGGCCTTGATCGAGCCCGGGTGCTCGACACGGCCGAGCACATGGACCTCGTTGCCCGCGATCTCCGCGACTTCGACGGTGACGCGCGGGCGCTTGAGCTCGGCGCCGAGCAGCTTGATCAGCTCGGATTCGAGCTCGCTCACGGTGCGCCCCGCCGCGACCACGTCCCCGACCGGGAACACCGAGATGCGGCCGTCGGGACGGACCTTCTGCATGCGAACCGAGACGGCCGAGGGGTTGGCTTCGACCGGCGGACCGAAGTTGAGGATGAGCCCATCCCCCGGCACCAGTCGGTACTCGGGCACCCGCGACCAGTCCATCGCGGAGCTATCCGCCATGGCGTCGTCAGCCGCGCGGGCGGTCTCCGCGGCGCACGGGACGAAGCAGACCAACACGGCGGCAAGTAGAAGGGAGGAGTGGTTCACGGAAGACCCTCGGGACCGAAAAGAAAACCCCGCTTCCCTGCGAAGGGGAACCGGGGCAGTCCAATCCAGACCCGAGCCGACGGTTGACCTGACGCAGCGGGATGCTTCGAGGACCGAAATCCTCGATCAGCGACCCAGGTGAGGCGCCGCGTGAACCGCGGCCCCACCCGAAGCAGTACCAAGCTGCGTCTCGGTGTTCCTCCGGTCGGAGCAGACAGGCCACCGCAACTAGCAGTGGCGAAGCGATTTGAAGTATACGGACCGGTGTCCAGACCTGTCAATCGGCATATCCGGCAGAGGTTTCAGGGCGGCGTTCGGGGAGGTCTCATCCCCGGTTCAGTCGTGCGAAACGACCGAAGTGCCCCAGGGGCGCTGCGTTCAGCCCCGTTTGGCCTCGGTAAGGACGACGCTGATGGACCCGATCGTCACCTTGCTCTTCATCATGACCGGGATGCGGCGATCGTCGTCGGTGAGCCAGATGACCAGCCGGCCCTGGTTCTTGAAGATGCCGGCCGCCCTCAGGATGGGCTCGATCACGATGCAGTCGAACGTGCCGGCCGGGGTCTCGACGCGCTGGCGCCCCAGCACCTTCACCTCGATCGGCTGGCTCTTGTGGCTGGCGTGGTAGTCGAAGATCACGCTGCCACCCAGCGGCAGGTCCTGGGTCCGGGTGAAGTAGAACGAGGAGAGCGCGTCCTGGCAGTTCTGCGGGATGGCGATCGCCTGACCATCGTTGGCGTAGAGCGCCTCGCCCCGCTTGTAATCGAAGGTGATCTCGTTCTCTTCGTGGTAGCCGCCCTCGCGGCGGTTTTCGTAGAAGCGGCGGCTGTAAAAGCCGGTCGTGTCCCAGAACGACTCGATGCGGTTGCGCACCTTGTAGAAGGCGCTGAAGAACTTGTTGGACTCGGCGCGGGCCACCAGGGTGAAGACCGGCCGGCCCTTCCACATCTTCACCTCGGGGATCTCGAGGTAGGCGTCTCCGGCGCTGATGAATCCGTAGCGCACCGAGAACTTGAGGTATTCGCCGGCGCGGATGGGCCGCGCCGGAGCCGGCAACACTTCGCCCGCGCCGTTCGGCAGGCTGACGGACCCGGTGATGAGCGTGGTGTCGGGGGGCGGCAGACCTCCTGGCGGGGGGGGCGGGGCGCCCGGGGCCTGGAGGGCGCAGAGCAGTCCGGCCATGAGGATGATGGCGAACAGCCGGCGTGGGCGAGCCCGGTGTCCAATTGGCCGAATTCGCGCGCCCCTACTAGAATCGCTCGTGTTCGTCATGCCCTCGTGGTGACGCAAGTCAGATGCCGTCGCCCCACTCCAGCTCCGGAGGGGACTATGTCCGCCAGCCAATCGCCTGTCAAACCTGTGCTTGGACCCTCTGACCGGATGCTGGGCCTGCCCCCCTACGCCCTGGCCACGGTGCTGCAGGCGCGTGACGAAAAGGTGCAACAGGGTGTGGACGTCATCGACCTGGGCGTCGGAAACCCTGACCTTCGCCCCCCGCAGCGTGCGGTAGACGCACTCAAGGCGGCGTTGGACGACTCCAGCGTACAGAACCACCGCTATCCCTCGTTCAACGGCCTGCCGGAGTTCCGCGGCGCCGTCGCCGGATGGTACCGGGACCGCTTCGGAGTGACCGTGGACCCGGCCCGGGAGGCGCTCGCGCTGGTGGGCTCCAAAGAGGGCATCTTCAAGTTCTTCCTCGCCCACTTCAATCCCGGGGACACCCTGCTGCTGTGCACGCCGTGCTACCCGGCGTATCTCGGCCAGGCGGCGATCGCCCAGGTCCGCATGGTCGAGGTGCCGCTCCAGGCGAAGCACGGGTGGCTTCCGGATCTCTCGGCCATCCCGGTCGAAGAGGCGCGCCGCGCCAGGGCCATCGCCGTCAACTTCCCCAACAACCCGACCGCCGGCACCGAGACCGCCGCGTTCTACCAGGACCTGCTCCGGTTCGCGCGCGATCACGACCTGTTCGTGATCTCCGACATCGCCTACTGCGACCTGTCACTGGATCCCTCCTATCGGGCGCGCTCATTCCTCGAATTCGACCGCGACAAGGAGCGCACGATCGAGTTCCATTCGTTCTCGAAGTCCTACTCCATGCAGGGCTGGCGGGTGGCGTTCGCCACCGGCCACGCGCCGGCGCTGGCACGCATGCACCAGATCAAGTCGAACACCGACTATGGGGTGTTCATGGCGATCCAGCGGGCCGCGATCGCGGTCCTGGCCGGCCCGCAGGATTACTGTTCCACGGTGTCGGCCGTCTACCGCACGCGGCGCGACGCGTTCCTGTCGGCCATCCGGCCGCTCGGCTTCCCGGTCGAGCCCCCGCGCGCCACGATCTACGTATGGATGCCGATCCCAGCGCGCTACTCGACGTCCATGGAGTTCACCCGCGACCTGCTGGACCAGGCCGGCGTGGTGGTGGCCCCGGGCTCGGGCTTTGGCGCCGCGGGCGAGGGCTACGTCCGGGTGGCATTGTGCGACAGCGAGGCCCGGCTGGCCGAGGCCGGCGCCCGGATGGCGAGGGCGGGCTTGAAGTGGTGAGCAACGCGATGGCTAGGGCCTGATGGCGCGGAATTCCTCGTCGCACTCCGTGCACGAGATGCTGTCGGGGTCCCACGCCGTCGCGCGGTAGCCGGGAGCCATCCCGGGGTACAGGCCGTATCGGTGCGTGCCGGCCTTTCCCCTGAACTCGATGAGCGTCCGGCCCGACTGTCGAAAGGTGCAACACGCCTCGGACGGAAGCGTCAGCGTGAACCGCTGGAAGTCGTCGGGCAGGGCGTCCGAGCGACCGATGTTGTACGCCATGTCCCCCCAGTAGAGCGTCTCCTCGAGCGCGGACGCGTCGATCGGCGTGAACCCCTTCGCGAACAGGGCTTCGAGATCGATGGCCATGCCGTTCCGCGCCATGATCAGCCAGCCGCCGCGCGAGACCAGGGGCCGGTAGCGCTCGAGAATCGCCGCGGCAAGCCGATAGTCCCGAGCCGGCGTGCGGATCCTGTCAATGTTGTCGGTCCAGAACCCGGCCTTCCAGACCACGAGATCCGGCGACCAGGCCAGGAAGGACTCCGTCTCGCTGGCCAGCATGTCGTCCGTCAGGATCTCGTGGAGCGTGGGGTTGCGCAGCTCGTAACGAACGTCGAGCAGGTAATTGTAGAGCGGCTGATCGGAGAAGAAGAAGATCGATCGCGCGTGCGTCTCGGCCATCAGGGTCCTGAGCGCAGCCAGCTCGGATCCCAACCGTGGCGGGATGTGGGCACGGATGCGAGGCGAGCCGTCGTAGACGAACCCGGCAGGCATCTCCGGCGCGCGGAACCCGGTGAGCCCGGCGAACGTCACGACCAGGGCGAGGCACGAGGCCGTCACGGCGCGTGGCACACGCGGCAGACGCTTCACGCGGGCCAGCGCGAGGGTCAACAGGAACAGCATCGAGAACAGGATCGGGATGTAGAGGTGCTGCCTGTCGGACCGACCCAGACAGATCTTGAACATCAGGACGGACAGCAACAACGCCATGTAGATCCAGAGGCTCCGATTGTCGAGCTGGCGCCGAAGCAGGGCGCGCGGGACGAACACCCCGGCCGCCCAGAGGAGCGCGAGCCAGATGGCGACCAGAATCTGCGGGAGCGGCGGGGGCGTCACGCCCAGCGCCGGGTCTTCGATCGCGTAGATGAGCGGTGTGCCGTAGAGGCTGGGGAACTTAGACGCGTACGAGATGAAACGCAGCAGCGGGAGGAGCTGGCCCGAGGCCTGAAGGGCGATGACGACGGGAAGCGCCCCGGCGGCCATGGCCGCCGCCGCCCGAAGTCCCTCCCGTCGGTCGCGAAGCAGCAGCAGCGCCAGATGCGCCGCAAGGGCGCACGTCGCGAAGACCGCGTACTCGATGCTGGCGAGGTAGAGGACGGCCGCGAACGCGCTGGCGAAGAACAGAGGCCAGTGGCGTCCGTGGATCAGGCTCAACACCACGGCGTTCAGGAACAGGAGGAAACACAGCAGCCGCTCCATGTTCAGGATCCAGTATCGGTAGCGGAGGCCGTCGGCCAGCAGTGGATAGGCGAGCAGGAAGAGGATGACGGGAACGAGCGAGTAGCGGCCTCTGACGAGACGCACAACGAGGAATACCAGCAGGCAGATCGCGATATAGCCCACCGTCTGGACGAACTGATGGACTGCGACGTAGGTCGCGATGCTGTTGTCGTAGCCGAGCAGACCGGCCAGGTTCATGAAGATGAGCGGCTTGAATGGGAAGAACGCCCGGTAGGCCTCGGTGAACGGGCGCCCCTGGAATACCAGCCTCTCCCCGTGGTGGAGCGCATCGTCGACCAGCGTGGGCGGGCCCTGCGGGAACAGCAGGAGGATGCAGGGAAGCAGGACGCCAAGAGCGATCAGGAGTCTATCCCCGCGGTCCGCTGCGCCCGGCGGGGGGGGCTCCGGCAGGGCCGTCGGCCGCGAGCCGAGGACACCGGCGTGCGTCAGCAGAAGCACGATGGCGATGAACGCGAGGAAGGAAGTCGAGAAGTAGGCCGCTTCCATCACTTCCGTGACGGAGAAGTAGATCGTCGTGCCCAGCACCGGAAAGGCGTTCGGCTCGCGGCTGAGGAATGCCGGTCGCAATGCCGCGAACGCGAGGACGAAGACGCCGTAGACCGCGGCGAAGCGCCAGAACGCGTGCCCCGGCCGATCCCTTCGACCCTCACCCAGGTCGGAGGATCGGCGCGGGCGCTGAGACGATGCGGCGCGGCTCGAGGACATACGCGGGCCGTGCGCTACCCGCCGACGGCCCAGTCCTCGATGGTCATCACGCCGCCGTGGGCGGGACCCAGGGCGGTGAGGGCGAACCGCCCTGGGTCGAGGAAGCGGCGGGCCGCTTCGACCACCTCGTCGCGCGTGACGTTCATGACCCGCGCGATCTGCTCATCGAGCGGCGTGTAGCGTCCGCGGTAGATCTCCTCGTTGGCGAGCTGGAACATGCGCGCGGTGATGCTCTCGTGGTCCATCACGAACCCGCCCCGGGCCTGGCGGCGCGCGGCCTCGACCTCGGCCTCGTCGGGACCGTCACGGCGCAGGCGCTCCAGCTCCAGACGGGTGCGCTTCAGCGCCTCGCGGCCCCGCTCGGGCAGCACGCCCATGTGGATCGAGAACATCCCGGCGTCGCGATAGTAATCGGGGACCGAGTACACCGAGTAGGCGAGCCCCGCCTCCTCGCGCACGCTCTGGAAGAGGCGCGAGCTCATCCCGCCGCCGAGCAGCGTGTTGAGCACCACCAGCGCGTGATGGTCCGGGTCGGCGAACGAGACGCCGCGGGTGCCAAGCGACAGGTAGAGCTGCTGCAGCTCGCGTTCCACGTGGCGCACCGTGGGCGTGAATGACGGCGGCGGCTCCGAGAGCGGCGTGGCCTCGCCCGCCAGGGGCGCGACGTGGCGCTCGACGAGTGCTGCCACCGCATCGTGGTCGAGCGGCCCAACCGCCGAGATCAGCAGGTGATCGGGCCGATAGCGACGGCCGTAGTAGGTGCGCAGCTGCTCGGGGGTGAGCGCGTCCACCGTCCCGGCGGTGCCGAGGATCGGGCGGCCCAGTGCGTGCCCGCCCCACACCTGTTCGGCGAGCAGGTCGTTGATCATCTCATCGGGGCTGTCCTCGTAGGCGAGGATCTCCTCGCGCACGACCGACTTCTCGCGATCCACCTCGGCCGGGGCGAGCCGCGAACGGCACAGGATGTCGCCGAGGACGTCCACCACCTCGGGGAGATTCTCGGGCAGGGCGCGGGCGTAGAAGCACACCTGCTCGCGGGCGGTGAAAGCGTCGAGGTGTCCCCCCAACGATTCCAGGCTCTGGGCGATCGCGCGCGCGTCCCGGCGCTCGGTGCCCTTGAACATCATGTGCTCGAGCAGGTGGGAGATCCCGAGCCACTCCGCCGGCTCGTCGCGCGCCCCGCTCTTGACAAACACCCCGAGCGAGAAGGTGAGCCGGTCGGGCATGCGCTCGGTGAGCAGTGTGGCGCCCGTCGCCAGCACCGACTTCCTGAAGCTCCGGTCCATCGCTCAGGGCCCCAGACGCCGGGTGGCAGGTCGCCCTGCCACCCGGTCACTCATGAGGCTGACGTCGGACCTAGCGGCGTCGGCCACGGTCCCGGTCGCGACCACGGTCTCCGCCGCGATCACCGCCGCGATCACGGTCCCGCTCGTGACCCCCGGCTCCGGCTCCGGCCGGCACGCCACCCTCGGGCTCGGGCAGCAGCGCCTTGCGCGAGAGCTTGACCTTGCCGTCCCGATCCACGCCGATGACCTTCACCATCACGACGTCGCCGAGGTTCAGCACGTCCTCGGTGCGGGCCACACGGTGGTGTTCGATCTCCGAGATGTGGAGCAGTCCGTCCTTGCCCGGCAGGATCTCGATGAACGCGCCGAACGTGACGACGCTGCGCACCTTGCCCTGGTAGATCTTGCCGACTTCCGGGTCCTCGGTGATGTTCCGGATCAGCTCCTCGGCACGCTTGCCGCCTTCGCGGTTGACCGCGGCGATGCGCACCTCGCCCGTGTCGTCGATGTCGATCTGGGCGCCGGTCTCCTCGGTGATCCGCTTGATGATCTTGCCGCCCGGTCCGATGACCTCGCGGATCTTGTCCGGGTGGATGTGCAGGATCAGGATGCGCGGCGCGTACGGCGACATCTCGGCCCGGGGAGCCGCGAGCGCGGCCTCCATGATCTCGAGGATGTGCAGACGCCCGCGGCGGGCCCGCCCCAGCGCATCGGCCATGACGGCGAACGAGATGCCGCCGATCTTGGTGTCCATCTGGAACGCGGTGATGCCGTCACGCGTGCCGGTGACCTTGAAATCCATGTCGCCGAGATGATCCTCGACGCCCAGGATGTCGGTCAGCACCTCGACCGCGTCGCCCTCCTTGATGAGCCCCATCGCGATACCCGCCACCGGCGCCTTGATCGGCACGCCGGCATCCATGAGCGCCATCGAGCTGCCGCACACCGTCGCCATGGACGACGATCCGTTCGACTCGAGGATGTCGCTCACCAGCCGGATGGTGTAGGGAAAAGTCTGATCGGACGGGATGACCGGCTCGATCCCGCGCTCGGCGAGCGCGCCGTGGCCGATCTCGCGCCGGCCCGGGCCGCGGATGGGACGGACCTCGCCGACGCTGAAGGGCGGGAAGTTGTAATGCAGCATGT
>JBKJXJ010000080.1:0-3105 GCA_046716125.1 Candidatus Eiseniibacteriota bacterium | reverse complement strand
ACCTGAACATCACGTGGGAGATCCTGCCCGGCCGCCAGATGGTGCCGTTCCTCACCGTCGGTGCGGGCTCCTCGATCATGCAGGGCGAGACCGAGCCCGCGTTCAACTTCGGCGCCGGCACCCAGCTGTTCCTCTCCAAGCGCACCGCGATGCGCTGGGAGGTCCGCGACTACCGGTTCAGCACCGGCAACGGGACGTCCCGCGTGTCCAACGACAACATCGAGTTCACCCTCGGCACGTCCTATCTCTTCTAGCGGGGATCCCATGCACGACCTGATCCGACGGCGGAAGCGCGGCGCCCGCGCCTTCATGGGCGCCCCCGGCTCCATGGGCGCGGTGGCGCTCGCCCTCCTGCTGCTCGCCTCCGTCGCGCCGGCTGCCGAGCGCGCGCCGGTCCATGCGCGCTCCGGGCTCGACCTGGCGCGGGCCGCGGCCGTGATCTGGTCGCAGGACGCCAGCCTCGTCTACCTCGAGAACGACGAGCCGCTCGATACCCACGGCGCGGCGACGCGCTGGAGCTATCTGTTCCACTCCCCGGCGCTCAAGAAGTCGCGGGTCTACTCGATCCGGGACGGCAAGATCCTGGTGGCCGAGGAATTCGCCATCAAGTTCGAGGCGCCGCCGGTCGCCGGCGAGTGGATCGACAGCGCCGAGGCGTTCGCGATCTCGGACGAAGGTCCGGCGCGGCGCTTCTGCTTCGAAAACGCCGGCAAGGTCCAAACCATGCTGCTCATGCGCGGCGCGATCCAGGAGAACGAGCCCGACCGCACCACGTGGATGCTGGTCTACACCGCCCCCAACCTCCCGGCGCTGTTCGTCATCCTCGATGCGAAGGACGGCACGGTGCTACGGACATGGAGGGGGTGATGCGAGCCCGCTCCTTGGCAGTCCAGGCGGGCGCCGCGCTCGCCCCTCTCCTCGTGGCGACCGCCTGCGCGCTTGCCGCCGCGCCCATCGCCCGCGCCCAGGAGACCCAGTCGGTCACGGTCGAACGCCTCAAGCCGACCAGGGAGAAGTACCCGACGCTGACGTTCCTGCGCGAGAACCGCGACTTCATCCGCGCCCGCTACGACCTGCTGCGCCAGAAGCCGGGCGGCGACGACGGCAAGGCGGGCGAGATCGATCCCCGCTTCCTCGCCTATCAGGAGATGCTGCGTGACCTGTTCGCCGCCCGCGACTCGGTCTCGGCCGCCGACGACAGCCTCGCGCGCCAGCAGCTGCTGGCGAGCATCACCGAGCTCGGCAAGCTCGAGGACCAGCTCGACTTGATGGACCGGCTGCTGGCCGACCAGCGGACGCGGCTTGGCATCCTCCAGGAGGACTTCACCGGCCGCCAGCAGACCGCGCTGGTCGTGGTGCTGAGCGGCTACCCGGCATCCGCCGCGGTCGAACGCGTCTCGATCACGCTCGAGGACGGCGACACGCTCACGGTGCCGCTTTCGGACGAGCATCGCGCCTCGCTGAAGAAGGGCGGGGTGGTCGAGATCTTCCATGGCTTCGTCGAGCCCAGGGAGCAGGTCGTCGAAGTCGCGATCACCGGCGATCGCTGGCCGGCGGGCGACACGGGATTCGTTTCGCTGGACCCGGCCCGCGACCGCCTGACCCTGCTCCGCCTCGATCTCTCGTCGGTCAAGCCCGAGCGGGGCGCGACGAGCATCCAGGCGAACACCTGGATCCACGACACAAGGCTCCACCCCGGCGGCGGTTGAGAGTCGGCGCCTTGCGATCCTCCACGACCATCAAGGGTCTCGCGACCCTGGCCTGGGCCGTGACCCTCGTGTGCGTGACCGGCGTCGCCGCCGCGGACTCCACGCGTTCGGCGCCGGACCCGGCGCGTGCACTGGCCGTCTCGCGCACCGGATTCGACGAGGGGCCGATGCGGCTCGGTCGCGCGGCGCTCGAGCGCGGCCTCGGCAACACGCGCGGCGTGGTCGAGAACCTCTCGGCCCTCGATTTCTCGTCCGACTCCGGCTTCGCCGAGGCCGATCGCGCCGCGTTCCTGCTCGGCCAGGCCTACCTCGAGCTGGGCGGCCGCGAGCGGTTCGTCGCGCTCGCCCGCCAGGTCGCGGCCTGGCAGCGCACCAGCGACTACACCCGCTGGCTCGCGTTCCAGCTCGCGCTGGTCGAGACCGAGCGGTCGCAAGATCCCAAGCCGCTGATCACCGCCATCGAGAGTGACGGCGAGCCGACGCCGCTGATGCGCTACCTCAAAGCGCAGGCGCTCACGGCGAGCGGCGCCGACGCCACCGCCGACTGGACGCGCCTCGCCGAGGCCGACACCGTCTCCCCGATCGGGCGCGATCTCGCGGGCGCCGCCTTGATCCAGCTCGCCACGCAGGCCGCGCAGCGCGGAGAGGAACCGAGGCCGCTCCTCGACCGCGTCGCCGCCGGCAGCCGCTATGCCGCGCGCGCCCGGCACATGGCGGGCGTCGCCGCCCTCGAGCGCGGCGACTCGACCGCGGGCGCCGCGATCCTCGGGGCGCTCGCCGCCGGTGACTCCAACTACGCCGCCCGGCGCGAGGTGGACCTGGCGCTTGCCGGCCAGGCGCTGGATCAGGGCCGCTGGGAGGCGGCGTACACCACCTATCAGGAGATCGACAGGGACTGGCTCCAGCACCGCGATGTGTTGAAGCGCCTGCTCGCCTCCGCCGACCACGACTCGCTGTGGCGGACGTGGGAGGCGAACTCGTCGCTCTCGCCCGCCCTCATGCTCGACACCGGGCCGGCGCGGGCGCGGGCCGCGTGGCTCGCCAAATCCTCCGAGGACCTCACGCTGCGGTCCGAGTCCGACCTCCCGTCGCTGGACGCGCCGGCGCCGATCGCGGACTCGCCCTGGTCCATCGCCCCGCCCCCGGCCGAGGTGTGGACCTCGCTCGCCGGCTCGGCGCGCGCGCTGGGTGAGACCTCGCACGCGCTGGCCGAGACCCGCTGGGCCCAATCCCGCGAGCGCGAGACGCTCGACGGGCTCCGCCGCTACCTGGACGGCGGGCTCGATCGCGCGCGGCGCGAGGCGGCCGACCTCGCCGCCCACACCTCGCTGCTCGACTCGCTGGTCAAGACCCTGGCCGACCTCGATGCCCGCCTCAAGGCGGCGCGTGACGAGGC
>JBKJXJ010000079.1:0-6755 GCA_046716125.1 Candidatus Eiseniibacteriota bacterium | reverse complement strand
GCGCCGCGCACCGCCTCGCTGCGTGCCTTGAGCCCCGCCTCGAGCGCCGCCAGTGATGCCTCGGTGCCGATCCGCCGGAGCGTGCGTGCCGCGGCCAGCCGCTGGACCGTGCGGCGCGCGAACCAGCCGCCCTTGTGCAGCAGCAGCGATAGCGCGGGGACGGCGCTGTCATCGGCGACCTCGCCGAGAGCGCCGAACAGCGCCCGCTGGTTCTCCTCGCTGCGCGATTCGAACCCGGGCGCTTCGATGTTGCGCAGGATGGTGTTCGCGATCTCCGGGTCCCTGTTGCGCGTCAGCATCTTGAGCGCCGCGGCGAGCAGCTGCGGGTCGCGGGTGTCGAGCTGGGCGAGCAGGATCGGCACCCGCATGTGCGCCGGCACGCCGCCCAGCGACGAGACCACCTGCCGCCGCACCCGGGGCTCGGGGTGCTGCGAGGCCAGATCGAGCAGCCGCACGACCGCCTCGCCGCCGATCTGCCCGAGCACGAACGCGGCATTGCGTGCCACGTACCAGCGCGAGTCGATCACGTACGGCGCCAGCAGTTCGGGGTCGTCGTTACAGAGGTAGCACAGCATGGTGCAGGCGGCGGCGCGCGTCCGGCTCTTGGTGGACAGCGCCATGACGGAGCAGGCGAGGTCGAGCGCCGGTTTGCCGATCGAGACCGTGAGCGCGAAGAATCGGGCCTGGTCGTCGGTCTCTGACGCGTCGAGCCGCTCGGTGATCATTCCGGCGTCCAGTCCGGTGATCGCCGCGCCCAGCCCGTCCTGCGTGATCGTGCCGTCGGGGTCGAACTCGCGCAGCAGTTCGAGGGTCTGTTGCGCTTCGACCCACGAGGAGCGCTGGATCGCGCCCGCCAGCCAGGTGGCGGCGGAGCGCGCCAGCAGTGCGCGGGTCTCGGCGTCGGGCGACATCGCGGCGAGTTGCCGCATCACGTCGGGAGCCTGAAGCGTCCAGTCCGTCGAGCGTTCGCCCACCCATTCCGTGGACAGACGCATGCGGGCGAACTCCATGGCCGGGAGGATCTTCTGGTAGGCCTCGGGTACGTCGGCGAACTCGAACGGCAACGCCCAGTCGTCGAACGTGTCGCGGTGCAGCCCCTGGGACATGCCCGACATCTGTCCGATGTCGGCCCGGATCTCGCCGCCGGAAGGCGACCAGACGTAGCTCTGACCCTGGTGTCCTCCCCCGCCGCCGCCGCCGGTCGGACGGCGCGACGACAGGTAGATGGTCTGCTCGATCGGGACCGAGTCGATCTGGACATGCGTGGTGTTCGCCTGCCACATCAGCGTGACGAGGTCGTCGTGCGTGTGGACGCCGGCGCTGGCCGTGACCAGCGCATCGAACAGCGCGGCAAGATCGCGCGGCGGGATGCCGGGGAGGAAGGTGAGGCCGCGGATGCCGTCGCGATAGAACAGGAACGGGAGCATCGCCTCCTTGCCCACGCCCTCATCGCCATCCAGCCGTTGCGCCGGCCGCACGACCGCCTCGTCGAGCAGGAAGATCTCGCTCGGAGTGATGCGGAAGCTCCAGACGCCATGGCTCTCGATGCCCCGGAGCAGCGGCTGCAGGAGCAGGTCGCGGATCTGGGCGACCATCGGATTGTCGGCGCGGTAGAGACGGCAGGTCCTGAGCGCACGCGCGAGCTGGCGGAACCAGAGATGGGCGGCCTGCCCCGCGGGCGTGAGGTCTCGGAACGCCGGGTATCTGATCTGGCCGCTTCCGAACGAAGCCGTCATCCCTTAGGGCTCCCTGCCGATGGGCCATGCGCGGTCCCCACGCCGCCGGATCACGCCGCCGGGAGGCGGCGCAATTCCTGCGCGCGGACGCGGATGGGTTACCCGGGAGTTATCGGCCGGCGCGGCGGGCAGGTTGAGGCGGGGGTGCGGACGGGAAACGGGCCGCGGCGGGAGCCGCCACGGCCCGTAATCCGTTATTCTGCAATGGCCTGCTGGCTAGCGCTTGAGCGGCACCACGTTCTTGTCGTCCAGCCCCAGCACGTTCACCAGATCGGATCCCGCGGGGACGATGAACTTGGTCTGGTGGGCGAGCACGTTGTTGAGCACATCCAGCCGCTTGCTGACCTCGGCGCGGTCCTTGAAGAACTGCTCGGCAGCGTTCGACACCAGCTCGATCGCCTTGGCGTCGGCGGTGGCGCGCAGGATCTTGGCCTGCGCGTCGCCCTCGGCCCGGAGGATCTCGGACTGCCGCACGCCCTCGGATTGGAGGATCGCCGCCTGCTTGAGCCCCTCCCCCTCGAGGATGTTGGCGCGCTTGTCACGCTCGGCTTTCATCTGGCGCGACATCGCCTCGGTGATGTCGGCGGGCGGGTCGATCTTCTGCACCTCGACCCGGGTCACCTTGACGCCCCAGGTGTTGGTCGCCTCGTCGAGCACGGCGCGCAGGTTGGCATTGATGAGGTCCCGCGCGGTGAGCGTCTCGTCCAGCGATTTGTCGCCGATCAGATTGCGGAGGTTGGTCTGCGCCAGCGTGGTTGCGGCGTAGGCGAAGTTCTGCACCTCGAACGTGGCCTTCACCGGATCGCTGATGCGGTAGTAGATGACCGCGTCCACGGTCACCGACACGTTGTCCTTGGTGATGACCTTCTGCGGCTCGACGTTGATGACGCGCTCGCGCATATCCACCTTGATCATGTCCTCGATCACCGGGACCAGGAACGTGAGCCCCGAGCCCACGGTCGTGCGATAGCGCCCCAGGCGCAGCACCAGCGCCTTCTCGTACTGCGCCACCACCCGCGCCGAACGGGCGAGCGACACCAGCGCGATCAGCAGCAGGACCAGCAGCAGCAGTGAACCGAATGTCCCCACCGGATTCTCCATCACCTTCACCTCACCCTGAGCGTCACGCCGTCGACGCCTTCCACCGTGACCACCGCGCCCTCGTCGAACGGTCCGCCGGCGCCCGGGGCGGGCACTGCGCGCCACACTTCGTCGCGGACCTTGACCTGTCCCGGCGCATGCTCGGCGACCCGGGTCGTGACCACCGCGCGCTGGCCCAGCAGCGCATCGGCATTGCTGAGAACGGTCTTGTCGCGAAGCCGGGCACGTACCCAGCGACGGCCGACCGCGATGTATCCCACGCACAGGGCGCTCGCCACCACCAGACCGATGACCGGGCTCTGTGTCAGCATCCCGATCCCGCCCCCGAGCAGGAAGGCGGAGCCGATGAGCACGAGATCGAATCCGGCGAAGCCGCCGAAGGCGACCTCGACCAGGATGAGCAGCGCCCCCCCGACCACCAGAACCCAGTTCCAGCCAGAACCCATGTCGCCACCTCCCGGGCTGCCTGCGCCGCGCCGCGCGTCGCACCGCAGCACTCTAGAGACGTTGCCGTTGCGCGCCGCACTCTACACCACCCGCCGCCCGCTTGACTCGGCTCCCACCGCTCCCGTACCTTGGCCCGTCCATTTCAACCGTAACGTGCTGCAGAAACGAGGGCTCCTGAACCCATGAAGCGCACCTACCGACCCCGCAACCGCCACCGGAAGAAGACCCACGGCTTCCGCTCGCGGATGAAGACCAAGGGCGGACGCAAGGTGATCGCCGCCCGCCGCAAGCAGGGCCGCAAGCGCCTCACCGTCTCCTCCGTCTAGCCACCGCACCCCTGCGACCTTTGCTGCGTCAAGCCGACACGCCGATGTCGTCCGGCAACCTCCTGCGCCCGGCGCGCTCGAATGCGGGCCTGGGCGCTTTCGGTTTCCCTTCGCGCACGACGGACGAATGGTATGGGAGCTTCCGAACGCCGATGACGACCGTGCCCTCGGAGAGGCTCCAGCCGCGACACCGGCTGACCGCGACCAACGATTTCGCGGCGTTGCGCGCCGAAGGCACGGCCTTTCGCGGGGCCCACTGCCTGCTCGTGGCGCTCGCCCGTCCGGACGAGGTCACGCGGGTGGCTTTCGTGGCGAGCAAGCGCGGCGTGGGCGGCGCGGTGCAGCGCAATCGCGCCCGGCGCCGGTTGCGCGAGATCGTGCGCCGCCGCTGGTCGCGCCTGCCGGAGTACGGCCACCTGCTCATGTTCGTCGCCTACCGCACCGCCCCGACCGCGCCGCACCAGGATCTGGCGAGCGACGTCGAGCGCGTCCTGACCGCGGCACGCGTGCTGGCCCCGCTCGGCCCGCTCGACCTGATCAGCCCGCGACCGGGGCCGATCGCGGGGCGCGCGCAATGAGCGATGCTCGGGTCATGGCATCCCCGGCGACCGCCCGCCCGCGCGTCGCGGCGCGGATCGCGCTTCTCCTGATCCGGGCCTATCAGCGGCTGGCGCCGCCGTTGGTGCGCGGGGCCTGCCGATTCTCCCCCTCGTGCTCGGAGTACGCGCGCGAGTCGGTCGAGCGGCACGGGCTCGTGCGCGGGCTCGGCCTCGCCGCGCGCCGCATCGCCCGCTGCCATCCGCTGGGCGCCAGCGGCTTCGACCCGGTGCCCTGACGATGGACCGGAAGACCCTCATCGCGGTCGGGCTGTGCGTGGCGCTGCTGGTCACCTATCCGTTCATCCTCAAGTTGTTCGGGCTCGATCACTACCTCAAGCCGCCGCCCCCGCCGCCGGTCGCCACGGTGGACACGACCGGCGCCGCGCGCACCGAGCGTGGGTACGCCGCGACCGGCGAGACCACGCGTGCGGTGCCGGGCGGCGATGGACGGGTCTCGGGCGCGCTCCCCGGTGCGGCGCTCTCCGCGGTGCCGCTGCGGTCGCTCCGCTCCGAGATCGCGCGCTCGTACCGGATCGAGACGCCGCTCTACCACGCCGAGTTCACCAGCCGCGGCGCGCGCCTGCTCTCGGTCGAGCTGCTCCACTACGCTTCCGCGCACGGCGCCTCGAGCCACGACGGCAAGGCGATCCGGCCGCCCAAGGGAGACCTCGTTCCACCCGCCGACCGCGTCGTGCTCGGCGGCGGCCCGTCATTCAGCCTCGACCTCGGCTCGGGCAGCGCGCGCATGCCGCTCGACGATCTGGTCTACACCGTCGCCGAGAGCCTGGACGCCGCGGGTCAGGTACGCCGCCTCACGTTCACCGCCGACGACAGCAGCGGGATGCGGATCCGCCAGACCTGGTACGTGCGCCCCGACACCTACGCGCTCGACCTCGAGGTCGAGATCCACCAGGTGCCGCTCCACTGGCGGCTCGCCGACTACTCGCTCACCACGCGCTCGTGGCCGCTGTTCAACGAAGCCGACCTGGCAGCGGACGCCCAGGGGCTGCACGCCACGAGCCTGGTCGGGACCAACCTGCACCGCGAGAAGACCGGCGGGCTCAAGAAAGGCATCAAGCGCTTCGAGGGGAGCGCTCAGTGGGCCGCGGTCCAGACCCGCTACTTCATGGGCGCGGTCGCCGCGATCGAGGCCAACGCGCATGCGACCGAAGCGCGGACGACCCTGCGGCCGCTCACCCCGGAGCAGCGGGCGATGTTGCCGCCCAACGCGCCGGCCGAGCAGGACATGGCGGTGAGCACGCTGGTCGTGGGCCTCCCGGGCGAAACCAGTCCGGTCAATCGGTTCCTGGTCTACTTCGGTCCCAACGAGTACTTCAGGGTCGCCGGCCTCGGGGTGAAGCTCGAGCGCATCGTGGACCTGGGCTGGTCCTGGATCGCGCCCTTCAGCCGCATGCTGCTCAAGGTGCTGGTGTGGCTGGACGGCCTGGTGCGCAACTACGGTGTCGCCATCCTGATCCTCGCCACCCTCGTGCGCGTCATCCTTCACCCGCTCAACATGATGAGCCTGAAGAGCATGCGTGCGATGCAGCGGCTGCAGCCCGAGATGGTCCGGCTCAAGGAGAAGTACAAGAACGACGCCCAGGCGATGAACACCGCGGTCATGGCGCTCTACAAGGACAACAAGGTGAACCCGGCCGGCGGTTGCCTGCCGATGCTCCTCCAGATGCCGCTGTTCTTCGCGCTCTACTCGGTGTTGTTCAACGCCATCGAACTCCGGCAGGCGCCGTTCGTGGCCTGGATCCACGACCTGTCCGCGCCCGACAAACTGTTCGAGGTCGCCGGGTTCCCGATCCGACTTCTGCCCATCCTGATGGCGGGCTCCGGTTTCCTGACCCAGGCGCTGACGCCGACCGACCCGCGCCAGGCCAGCACGATGTACCTGATGAACGCGGTGATGGTCGTGTTCTTCTACAACCTGCCGTCCGGGCTCGTGCTCTACTGGACGGTGATGAACCTGCTGACCGCCCTGCAGCAGTGGCTGGCGTTGCGCGATGATGGCGGCTCGCCGGCCGCCGCGGCGGTGGTGGTCAGCGGTCCCACCCCGGGCAGGCCAGGTTCCGGCGGCGGGCGAAAGGTGGCCAGGAAGGCCACGACGAAGTAATCTAGGAGTCATTCCCGGCGGCGCCAGTGCCGCACGCCCGGTGACGCACCTGATCGCGTCCGGGCCGCCGCGCCGCCCCACACACACAGGGTTCGCAGGCTTCGCGCGCGGGTGAATCTTTCGGGCAGCACACCCGGCGCCGCCCCAGCAACGAGGTTAGTCATGGCGGGTCCCAAGGAAACGGTATTCGAAGGCAAGACGCTGGATGACGCGGTGCGCATGGGGCTGAACGCTCTGGGCCTCTCACGCGCCGAGGTGATGATCACCGTGATCGACGAAGGCTCGGGCGGATTCCTCGGCCTCGGCGCCCGCCCATACAAGGTGCGGGTGATGCCGCGCCCGGGCGGACCGCCGCGCGAGCCGGCGGCGCGCGGCGAGCGCGAGGACCGCAGTCGCGGCGGACGGGGTGGTCGCGGTGGCCGCG
>JBKJXJ010000078.1:0-2671 GCA_046716125.1 Candidatus Eiseniibacteriota bacterium | reverse complement strand
CTTCATGCCACTGCCCGGGTCTCCCGCCATCGACGCGGGCGATTCCGGCGTCGCCGACTGGCCGGCATACGATTTCGCCGGGAACCCTCGTTACGATGATCCGGCCGTCCCCAACACGGGCTCCGGGCCAGTGGCCTTCGCGGACATCGGGGCGTTGGAGTTCGTACCCTCCCCGGGTGCCGGCGCGGCAGAGATGGCGTCGCCGATGCCCGTCGCGAGCGACCGCCGTGTCGGTCTCCATAGCGCCCTCGGGGCGGCGTCCGCCGGCGCGCTGGCACTGTCCACCGGCTTCCCCAACCCGTCGAGCGGTCCAGTCGAGTTCGCACTCGATCTGCCCCGTGACTCACAGGTGGAATGGGCCGTCTACGACCTGCAGGGCCGGACCGTCTGGTCCCAGGGCCGCACCCTGGCGGCGGGCCGTACCCAGCTGCGCTGGGACGGGACCGGTTCGGCGGGGGCCCCGGCCGCGCCCGGCATCTACCTCGTCCGGGCACGGGTGGATGGCGCCCAGTTCACACGGCGGATCATCCGGTTCTGATCGCGACGTCAGCCGCGACAGCCCATCACCATATCACCCGCACCGCCGCATATATCATTATGATACACGTGATATATGTCACGCAGCGACAACCCGCCCACCACATCGTCGGAGGAAGCCGTGTATCGCAGTTCGGAGGTGTCTCACATCACGCGCGATCGCATCGCGCGAGTCGTCCGTTCCAACGCCATAAGCGCCCTGTTCGCCATCGCGATGGCGGGCGCCGCATCCTCGGCGACCTTCTACGTCGACAATCAGAGCGCGACGTGCAGCAACGCTGGCCTGGGCACGGAGCTGCAGCCGTATTGCACCATCGGCGCCGCGATCGCCGCGCACCAGGGACCTGACGTCACGATCATCGTGAAGCCGGGCGTCTATCGCGAGCAGGTCACCATCCCCGCCTCCGGCACCGCACTGTTGCCCTTCGTCATCCAGGCATCCGGGCCGGGCGTCGTGGTGGACGGCACGGATGCCTTCGCCAGCACGGCGCTGTGGACCGTCTCGACCGGGACCGTCTTCGTCGCGCCCACCGTGACCTGGGCGACCCTGCAGGTATTCGTGGATGGAGCCCGTCTCACGCCATCGACCGCGACCCCGGCGCTCCTTCCGGTCAACACGTTCTCCTACGTCGCCGGGCAGGGTCTGTACGTCAACCTGGGCGGGGCCAATCCCGGTTCGCGTCAGACGATGGTCGGACGGCGGAGCTTCGGGTTCAACATGTTCACCAAGTCGTTCGTCACGATCGCCGGGTTCGAGGTCACGCGGACCGAGAGCCGTGGCATCAACATCCAGAACGGCTGCACCGACCTCGTCATCGCCCGCAACCGGGTGAGCTTCGCCAACGGCTACGGCATCCACACCGTCAACGGCCAGCGCATCGTCATCGAGGGGAACGTCGTCTCGGACAACAACTTCCACGGCATCGGCCTCACCGCCGGCGCCAGCGGCTGCACCGTTCGGAACAACGAGTCGTTCCGCAACATCGACCCGGCGATCCGCCGCGCGAACGGCATCCATCTCTTCGGAGCTCCCGGCAACACGCTGAGCGCGAACCGCGTCCATGACAACCAGGACACCGGGATGCAGTTCAGCGGCGGGTCAAACGACTGCGCCGCATGGAACAATCGCTCCTGGAACAATGGCGACCACGGGTACGACCACCTCGCCTCGACGGGCGTCTCGCACACCAACGACGTCGCGGCCGGAAACTTCAAGGACGGGTTCTCGTTCGAGGGCCTCTCGCCTGGCGGGCGCGTCTTCAACTCGATCGCGGTCAACAACGGCATCACGTCGGACGGGTTCAATCTGTGGGTGGACACCGAGTCCTCGGTCAACTTCACGTCTGATCGGAACATCTTCTGGAACTCGACCGCTCAGGATCCGATCAAGTTCGGACTGACGCGCTATGCCACTCTCGGCGACTTCCAGCTCGCCGGCGGTCTGGACGCCAATTCGTTCCAGGCCGACGCGAGGTTTACGAACGCCGCTGCCGGCGACTTCACGCTGCTCGCCGGCTCGCCTGCGATCGATGCGGGCGACTCCGGCGTGCCGAACTGGCCGGCGACCGACGCCGCGGGCGGTGCGCGATTCGACCACCTCGCGACCGTCGACACGGGCGTGGGCCCGGTGACGTGCTCGGACATCGGCGCGCTCGAGTTCGTGCCCCTGTTCGACGCGGCCCCGGTGGTCTCGTGTCCTTCGATGACGAAGCCGACGCCGGGGAGCACGGTGACGTTCGTCGTCACGGCCTCCGATCGTGACGGCGATCCGATCAGCTCGCTCGTCATGGTGCCTAAAAAGATGCCGGCCAACAGCGGCGCGACGTTCGTTGTGAACGCGACCAACACGGGCGGTGTATTCACCTGGCCCACCGGGTCGTTCACCGGGAACTTCCAGGTGGAGTTCGTCGCGAGGAACGTGCTGACCGGAACAGGTCACTCCAACATCCAGATCAAGACCCGCGGCCGTCACATGGCGGAGGGCGTCATCGAGGACGGCCAGGTCACGGAGCTGGCCCTCTCGGGCGGATTCCCGAATCCCTCGCCGGGCGAGGTGGAGTTCGTGCTGGATCTGCCCCGCGATTCGCAGGTCCGCTGGGCGGTATTCGATCTCCAGGGCCGCATGGTGTGGTCC